>CAKONA010000001.1 GCA_934096785.1 uncultured Bacilli bacterium
GATAAGTGATGGGTATTCACTTTCTAAATTCTTATCATAATCTAATTTTTCAAACATAAATATTCTTTCTTCAGTAAGCCAGTTTCTTGGATCCATATAGAATGCAATAACTCCTTTATTTACATTGAACCATGATGAACCTTCTGCCGGTACTGATGAAGTTCTATAGTTGTCATTTTTTGTTTGCATGTAGCATTTTCCTGATTCTTTATCTACTGATGTAGTGAAACTTCTGTTGTTTTTGTCTGCGTTAAATTCCCAGTTTGGATATTTCTTATGTAAGTATGTTAGGTATGGAATATAGCTATCAGGAAATCCCTTTGCTTTAAGTTCTTTTGCGTATGCTTCATCACTTGCTATAATATCACTTTTTTTAACAACATAACTTTTACTCATGTATCCTTCTTTATCTCCATAATATCTGATTTTATAGAAGTCACCACTTGTACCTATTATTGTTACATTTGCACCTAGTGTTAGAGTTTCAATAAGAGTTCCACTTTTTGAAGCAGTCTTTCTTACTGAAACATTGTTGCCTGTAACTCTTGCTGTCCAATCTATTACGTTAATTCCGTTGTATGTTGTATTTAAATAACTGATGTATTTACTACATACATATCCTTCTTTTTCTTTATAGATTACTTTTAACCATTTAGAGTTACAACCAGTTCCTGTGTATAAGGTTTTATCTACTACTTTAAGAGTAGTTCCTTTTCCAACTGATATAATAGCATCATTATTAGTTCCAGGGCCTGTTCTAATTCTTACTCCCGTTCCATTTATTTCAGCATCGTAAGAAGCATTAACTATAAATGGAGTAAAGAGTATAAATAGTGTAATATATATAAATAAAAATTTCTTTTTCATATGTGCTCCTTCTACATTATTATTTATCTTATATAATTATAACAAATTTTGACATATTTTTCATTATAAAATGGATATTATTTACATATTTAATGAATTTATTATTTTATGGTTTTTTTTCCTTAAATTGTGGAAAAAATAATATTATTAGTTTATAATAAATATTGAGTAGGTGAAAATATGGATTTTAGCGTTAACGGACATAATATTTTTATTATTGTTTCAGTGTGTTTTTTAGCATCTTTAATATTCGTTCAAATGATGAAGAGGGTTGCTATATTTTTAAGGATATTAGATGTTCCTAATGATCCTAGAAAGATTCAGGAAAAACCTGTACCTTTGCTTGGAGGACTTGGTATATTCTTTGCATTTTTACTTGGGTATATGATGTTCGCTCCTAAGAATGATTTGATGATTTCTGTACTTATTGGGTCTTTCTTAATAATGCTTTTGGGTTTATTTGATGATATGACTAAGAGTGAAACGCCTATGCCTAATAAATATAAGGTATTAGTTCAATTAATAGTTGCTGCGATAGTTGTATTTTATGGAGGACTTGAACTTACTAAAGTTTCATTATTTGGAATGACTATTAAATTTACCTCAGTACCTTTCTTACCAGAAATAATATCAATGCTTATAATAGTAGCTACAATAAATGCTATTAATTTAATAGATGGACTTGATGGATTATGTGCTGGTATTTCTTCAATATATTTCTTAACTATAGCAATAATTGGATTTATTCTTAATAAATTTGGTGGTTTAGATATAATACTTTCTTTAATAATGCTAGGTTCAACATTAGGATACTTAGTACATAACTTTCCACCAGCAAGGATATATCAGGGAGATGCTGGAAGTACTTTCTTAGGATTTATGATTTCAATAATATTCTTACTTGGATTTAAGACAACAACATTTACATCTTTGATAATTCCTTTATTAATACTTGCGATTCCAATTATGGATACATTGTTTGCAATCATAAGAAGAAAGCTAAAAGGACAAAGTATTGATCATGCTGATAAAGAACATATGCATCATCAATTGTTAAAACATTTTTCAAAGAAAAGTTCACTTTTAGTAATCTATGCTATTAATATGTTATTTTCAGCAACAACGATATTCTATGTACTAGGAGATAAAAAAGTAGTTGCTTGTTGTTATGTAGTTCTTATATTTATAGTGTTATATTTTGTACTTAAAACTAATATAGTATTTGATTGGGAAAAAGCTAAAAATAAAAAGAAATAACTCCTTAATTGGAGTTTTATTCTGGTTAAAAAATGATGGATAACTCCAAAAAAATACGTTTTTGATTGACTTTTTTGGAGTTATATAGTTTACATGAATTATGAAATGTTATAAAATTATAATAGGTGAATGATATGAAGAGAGTAGTTAAAAGTTTAATTATTTTTATAAGTTTATTTATTTTTTCTAATGTAGTTTTGGCTAAAGATTTTAAGTTAGAGTGGTCTAAAACTATTGGTGAAACTAATGATACGTTTTTATATACGTCTGTTGATAGTTATGATGGGATGAATTATTATGTTGGTGGTGTGAACAGTAATTCTCCAATATTTGATGCTGTTTCTGGTACTTGGTTTAAAGGTGTAATCGCTAAATATGATAAAGATGGTAATTTGTTATGGAAAATAGATGAAGATGATGTACATCCAGTTTATAAAGTTAAAGGTACTAGTGATGGAGGAGTAATTGCTTTAGGTGTTAGTGAACCAAAGACAAGTGATTTATTTTATTCTACACTTATAAAATATGATAAAGATGGTAAACTTGAATGGAAAACAGAAATAACAAGTACGGATGCATATTATGTAGATAAAGAATTTAATGTCTCCTCAATTTATCTAGATTCTAAAAATGGTAATTATATTGTTGTTATTGGATATAAAAATATTAATTTAATTGTTGTAAGTAAAGATGGTAAGGTTAATAGAAATTTTAATTTATCTAGTTTAAGTGATGAAAATAATGATATAAAGTTATATACTCATACTATGGATAATGATAATTATATAGTTTTCTTTGGTGAAAAGAAAAATAAAACTACTAAAGAATCTAAATTAGTAATGTATAAATTTGATATGAATGGTTATTTAGTATCTGATAGAGAACTATCAAATATTGAAAATAATTTAGGTAATCTTTCTGTTGATACTGATAATACTAATAATTATGTTTTATTTAGAAGCGTTTACAATGAAGTTCCTTTTACAGAAAATTATAATATGAAAGAATATTCTTATTATTTTGATGTTTATGATAAGAGTGGAAAATTAGTTAGTTCTAAAGAATATGTTCCTGACAAAAATGATGATAATTATTATAGTGTACAATATTATAAATTAAATGTCGATTATGAAAATAATTATATTGTTAGATATTGTTCATCAAATGGAAGTTTCTTTCAATATAAGTTTGATAGAGATTTAAACGTAGATAAAAGTATTGGCTATGAATTAGATAATACTTATGATTTATTGATTGATAAATATAATAATTATGTTTATGTAGGTGGGCTTTTTAAATATAAAGGACAATCTTTAAAGAATAATGATGAAGGAATTAGCACATATACTACGGTTGAAGAACTTGTTGTAGAAACTGCATTTATTACTAAATATTCATCTAGTTATGATATTAGTGTTACTAAAGAAGGCGTTGGTGAAGTAGAGTCTAGTGTTAGTACTATTAAGTCTGGAAATACTGTAACAATTAAGGCAACTCCTGGAGAAGGATACAAAATTGATAAAATAACTGTTACTGACAAATTTGGAAATAATATAGAAGTAGTTGATAATAAGTTTATAATGCCTGCAAGTGATGTTACGATTAAAGTAGTATTTACTAATGCGCCTGTTGATAACCCTAAAACTGGAATTATGAATTATGCTGGTGTGTTTATATCATTAATTGTATTTGGAATTGTTGGTTATAGATATATTAAATCTAAATCTATGATAGAGTTGTAGTGCTTTACAAAAGAAAAAGATTGTTATAAAATTATTATGATAGGTGATGGATATATGAAAAATATGTTTAAAACAATGTTAGTTTTTGTAAGTTTGTTTATGCTTACTAATGTAGTTCTTGCTAAGGATCCAGAGTTAACATGGACTAAATACTTAGAAGATGCTAATAATGCATATCATTTTATTAGTACTGATACATATGATAGTGAAAGTTACTATGTGGGTGGTGTTAAAAATACTGAAGAAATAAATATCGCGTACGTAAGTGATATAGCTGATGCTAGTAATAATGGTATTGTAGCTAAATATGATAAGGATGGAAATTTACTTTGGAAAGTTATTCCTGATGGAGTTAAACTTATCTATAGAGTAAAAAGCACTAGTGATGGTGGTGTTGTTGCTTTAGGCGAAAACACTACTAAACCCGATGGTTCTGACTTTATGCATTCTACATTGTTTAAATATGATAAAGATGGAAAATTAGTATGGAAGAGTGAACTTCAAACTACTACTGTTTATAAAAGTGATATTCAAGACTATAGTATTAATGCTGAAATATTCCTTGGTGATAACGGAAGTTATGTAGTAGTACTTGGTACTGATGATGTTAATATTGTTGTGGTAGGTAGTGATGGAACTGTGAATAGAAACTTCAATACTGCTAGTTTAAGTGATGATAACAATGATATTAGATTAACAAGTTATACTAAAGATAGTGATAACTATATAGTATTATTCGGCCAAAAGACGATTAAGAATAGTGATAATTTTAAGTTAGTTATGTATAAATTTGATTTGAATGGGTATTTAGTATTTGATAGAGAAATTGGTGATACTACTGATTATATTACTCATTCGTCTTTAGCTATTAATAGTGATAAAAATTATGTATTTGCGAATGTTGTGGAAGATATAAACTTTAATAAAACATTTAAATTTGATATATATGATAGAAGTGGAAAGTTACTTGGCAGTAAATCATTTGTTAAGGTAGATGGAAGTTCTGACTTTTATGATTATTTAGATTTTAAATTAAGAATTGACTTAGAAGGAAATTATATAGTTAATTATGATGGTGCTGGTACAATTTTTTCTAAAAAATATGATACTAATTTAAATTTGATATGGGAATATGATACTGAAAATCATTTTTATCCTTCTGGATTTTTAGTAGATAAATATAATAATTATATATATGTAGGTGGTGTTAATCAAGTAAGTCCTCAAAATGCAAATAATAAGAATCCAATAGCTATTCAACCTGCGATTGCGATGCATAATGATATTAATGCTGGCTATATTTCTAAGTATTTAACTGATTATCAAGTTAATACTGTTAAAGAGGGAGTAGGAGAAGTAGAATCTAGCGCTAGTACTGCTACTGCTGGGGATACTGTAACAATAAAAGCTACACCAGGAGAAGGATACAGAATTGATAAAATAATAGTTACTGATGCTAATGGAAATAATATAGATGTTGTTGATAATAAATTTATTATGCCAGCAAGTAATGTTACAATTAAAGTTATATTTACTAATACACCTATTGATAATCCTAAAACTGGTACAATGGATGTAATTGGTGCTTTAGTTATATTAGCATTACTAGGAGCAGCAAGTTATCAATATATAAAATCTAAAGATATGATTAGTCTATAAAGTTCAAGAAATTGAACTTTTTAAATGTTTTGTTACATAAAATATACAGTTTTCTTAAAAATATTTTGGTTATTATAAGAATTTTGGTATAATTAAGTAATAAGAAGGTGAATATATGAAAGTAGGTGTACTTGGTGCTGGTGCTTTTGGTTTGGCACTTTCACATATTTTAGTGAATAATAAGGTTTATACTGAGGTATGGACTCATAATGAACTTGAAGCAAAGAATTTAGATGAAAAAAGAATTAGTAAGAAGTTAAAGGATTATAAGGTTCCTAGTGAACTTGTATTTAGTACAGACTTGGAGAAGGTTGTTAGTGGTAAGGATTTGATTGTTATGGCCATTCCGGCTTTTGCATTTGAAGATGTTACTAAGAGGCTTTCTAAATATATTAAGAAAAGTCAACCTGTGTTAATAGCGACCAAAGGTATTCAACAAAATACTTGTTTGTTTTTAAATGATGTGTTTTCTAAATATTTAAAGAATAGTATTGCTGTTATATCTGGACCTACATTCGCAGTTGATATGATTAAGAATGCTCCGATTGGTTTTAGTTTAGCTACTAAAAGTCATAAGACTGAAATGATTGTTCGTAAGTGCTTTGAAAATTCAACTACTAAATTTAGAAGAAGTAAAGATATTACTGGTATTGAGATATGTGGTAGCATTAAGAATGTTATGGCAATCGCAAGTGGTATGTTAGAGGGAATGGGCGTAACTGATTCAACTAGAGCATTATTTTTAACTGAGAGTATGAATGATATAAAAGAATTAATAAATGCACTTGGTGGAAGGAAAAAATCTATATTATCATTTGCTGGATTTGGTGATATTCTTATGACTTGTACTAGTAAAAATAGTAGAAACTTTAGTTTTGGGTATCTTATAGGTAGTGGAGCTTCAAAAGAAGAGATTGATAAGTATTTAGAAAATACTACTGTAGAAGGAATGTATACATTAAAGTCTATTCATAAGTTGGTTAGACGTAAAAAAGTTAAAATGCCTATTATTAATTTAATACATGATATTATAGAGGGTAAGAAAGATAAGGAAGAAATATTAAAATTTTTAATTCAAAAATAGGAGGTAATGATGAGTAAATTTAAAGTAAGTGTAATAGTACCTGTGTATAATGTTTATGACTACTTAGAGGAAACTATTAAATCAGTTATATCACAAACATTAGATTTTGAAAAAAATATTGAGTTGATTCTTGTTAATGATGGTAGTCCAGATAGAAGTAGTGAAATATGCCTTAAGTATAAAAAAATGTATCCTAATAATATTGTTTATATTGATAAAGAGAATAGTGGTGTTTCTGATTCAAGGAATGTTGGGTTTTCTAAAAGTAGTGCTTCGTATGTGATGTTTTTAGATTCTGATGATTTAATTAATAAGAAGTTTATGTACAGTATGGTTAACTTTTTAGATAAACATGATGATGTTAATTTAGTTATCTCTAGGGTTAGATTATTTGAAGCTTCTGATAAATGGCATTATATGGATTATGTATTTAAAAGTAAGAAAAAGATAGTTGATATAAATAAAGATATATCTTTTTTGAAGTATCATAGTACTGGAGTTTTATTTAGAAAAAGTGCCATTAAAAAGATTAAGTTTGATAGAAATATTAAATATGGAGAAGATATGAAATTTATGAGTGAAGTTCTTCTTCAAAATAATCAATATGGTCTTGAAAAGAATGCTATTCTTTATTATAGAAAAAGATTATCTGCAAATTCAGCTGTTAATAATCAACTTTATGATAAAAGTTTCTATTTGAATACTATGAAAGATTCTTTTATGTATATTTTTAAAGAATGTATTAAAAAGTATGGATATGTTACTAAGTATTTCCAATATTTCATAATGAATAGTTTAGGTGAAAGAGTTAGATTAAATGTTAATATTGATGAAGTTTTAAATACTAATGAAAAAGAAGATTATTTTAATTACTTTAAATATTTACTTAAACATATTGATGATGATGTAATCTTAATGCAAAGAAGACTTCGTTTTAATGATAAAATTTACTTTTTGAAATTAAAAAATGGTGATAATTTTAAAATTGATGTTAAATATAGAGATAAAAAAATGTATATCAATGATACTTTATGTAATATAAAATATGGTGAATTTGTAAAAATAATAAAAATACAAAATAGTGGTAATAATATTAGATTTTATGTAAAAATAAATGATTATATGTTTAAGGATAAAATAGAAGTATTTTTAAATAAGAATAATGTTGGTATGAAAGATGTTGATTCACTTGAAGATATTATTGATACTGAATTTAAAGATGTTGAATGTAAAACATATTATAAAGAAAGAATAATGACCTTTAGTGTTAGTAAAAAAGAAAACTATAAAGGATATTTCTTATTAGATGGTGAGAAAGTAAATTATGGTGTAACAGATAAGGTATTTAAACATAATACTTGGCCAAAACAGTATAAAAAAGTTGGTAATAAAATAGTATATATGGATCATAAAATGTTATCTATTAAAAATAAGTATCAAATTTTTAAATTGATCTATTATATGTTTAGAAATGGTTTAGTTGTTATAAAGAGAAATAGCTTTAAAAAGATTATTAAGAAAGTAGTTGATAAAAAATGATTGATTTAACTATAATAAGTTTATTTTGTGAATGTAAATTAGATAATGTGAATATTCTTAATATTAAAGAAAATAAGGATTTAAGAAAAATTAAAGATATTAAAACAAAATATGTAATGTTTTTTAGAGATGAGTCTGAATTTAAGAATGTAGAATTTTCTAAAATAATAGATTATATGAATGAAAACAAATTGTCTTTATATGCATTATGTCCTAAGTATAGAAATAATAATAAGCTTGTAAATGCTAACTTTAATAATATGACTGGTTTAATTAATATAGAGGATGAAGTCTTTAATTTAAATTTGGATTCTTATATCATAGAGAGAAAACTACTAGATGATGTTAAAAATGATGAAATGTTTGAAGAAAGTGTTCTTATTAATATATTTTCTAAGGTTAATAAGTATTATCAATCTAAAGATGAGATTGTTATTAAGAAAATAGATATAGTAAAAGATAATGCTTTATATCCTAATTATTCTAATAAAGAATGGTATATATCTTATGTTTCTAATTTAATTTCTTATGTAGGAAGGAGTCATCATACTGATGCATTAATACTAGCTTTATATTTAGAAAGAATATATGTTAACTCTAAAGAATCTACTATTAAAATATTATCTTCTGGGGAATATAAAGAGTTTATTGATTTATCAAAAAAATTATTAAATAAAATAGAAGATGATATATTATGTTATGGAACTATAAATAAAAATGTTAAAATAGATTATAGTAGAATTCTTTTTGTAGTAAGATTAAAATACAATGATAAATTAAAAACTATAGATGGTAATTTATATTGTAATGATATAATGCTTTTAGATAAAAGTGACTTATGTTGTAGAATACAAACAATCAATTATAAAGATGGATATTTAGTATTTGATTGTAAGATTAATAGTAGTATTCAAGAATGTAGTAATATTGAAGTAATTTATAATGGTAAAAAAATTAAATATAATGAAACTCATTTATATTCAGATTCTTTCTTATTCGGAGAAAAAATATATAGAGATTACACATTTCAATTTAAAATAGATATTAGTTTAACTGGAAAATTGGAATTTAAAATTAATAATGAGAGAATTAAAATAGTATTTCAAACTATTCATAGTAGATTACATGAAAAATATAAATCATACTGGAATATTAAAAATAGATGTTTAAAATATAAAAATAATCAAATAATTATAAGTAAAAGAAGTTTTATAAATACATTTATAAGTGAGATTAAATATGATTTTTCTGTTCTAAAAAAAGATAAGAAGAAAAGTTTGAATAGTATTATTATTAGAATATTATATTATTTAACACTTCCTTATTATTCTAAAAAAGATATTTGGCTTACTTATGATAAAATATATAAGAGTGGGGATTGTGGAGAATATTTATATAGATATATGCTTAAAAAGAATAAATATATGTATTATATATTGAGTCCTAAAGCTAAATTCTATAACAATATTAAAGAAGAAACTCAGAATGTTATTAGTTATGGAAGTGTAAAGTGTAAACTGTTATGTTTACATTCTAAGAAGATATTTGTAAGTGATTCAATTAGTGCATTTTATTGTGGTTTAAGTGGATATATGACAGCAATAACAAGAGGATTATTAAATTATCAAGTTAATTGTATTCAACATGGTCTTACAATGCAAGATATTGCTCATAGACAAAATAGATTGTTTGATAATATTGAAAATTACTTTGTTGCTTCAGAATATGAAAGAAAAAACTTATTGAAGCCTGAGTATGGATATAGTGATGATCAAATTAAAATGACTGGTATTCCTAGATTTGATGGATTAAAAGATAAACCATCAAAGACTATATTATTAGCACCTACATGGAGAGTTGATGTCGCAAGTAATACCTCAAAAGATAGAGTAAGAGTTCATAATAATAACTTTAAAAATACAAATTATTTTAAAATATTTAATAGTATTATAAATAATAAAGATTTAATAGAACTTCTAAAGAAAAATGATTATAAAATGATATTTTTAATACATCCGACTTTAATAAGTAATAAAGATGATTATGATACAAATGAATATGTAAAGATTTACAGTTCTGCTGATGTAAACTATGAAGATATATTGACAACTGCTAGACTTATGATTACAGATTATTCGGGTGTTCAATATGATTTTGCTTATATGAATAAACCACTTATATATTTTCATACAGAAGCACTTCCACCTTCATATGGAGATGGAATGATGGACTATAAAAATATGGGATTCGGTCCAGTAATAAGTACTGAAGAAGAACTTGTTAAAACAATAAAAAAGGCGTTTGATAATAAATTTGTAAATGATTCAAAGTATGAAAAAAGAGTAAAAAGTTTCTTTAAATATTTAGATTATAAGAATTGTGAGAGAATTTATAATGTAGTAAAAGGTGATAAAAATGATTCAAAGAATAATTAGTTCAATAAAAGATGGTACTTTCTTTAATAAGGTATTTAATAGATTTTATTTAAAATATATATCAATTGTTAGAAAGATTGTTGAACCAAAAATTAAAATAAAGAATAATAAGATAATGTTTTTAACGTTTCAAGGTAATTATAATTGTAATCCTAAAGCAATAGCTGATGAAATTATAAGAAGAGGTCTTGATTATGAACTTATGTGGGCATGCAGAAAAGAGAACTTTAGTGATATAAGTGAATATCCAAAGGAATTAAAACTTGTAAATAGAAGGTCACTTCAGTTTTATAAAGAGGCTGCAAGTTCAAAATTTATAATAGATAATGCAAATAATTTTGAATATCTTAAACTAAATAAAAGAGAAGGTCAAATTTTATTACAACCATGGCATGGGTCTATGGGATTTAAGAAAATTGAAACAAATAAAAATGCTAATTGGATGAAAAAAGCAGCTTTTATGGATGAAATAACAGATTATTGTATAGTTAATAGTACATTTGAAATTGATGTTTTTAAGAATACTTTTTGGAAAACTACGCCTATGTTAAAATATGGACATCCTCGTAATGACGTTCTTTTTAACAAAAATAATGAGTTTGATACTTATACTAAAAAGGTAAAAGAAATGTATGGAATAGATAAAGATACAAAAATATTATTATATGCTCCAACATTTAGAGATGATAGTAGTTTTGATTCATATGGACTTGATTATAATAGATTATATGATGCTCTTCATAAAAGATTTGGTGGTAAATGGGTTATCCTTGTAAGATTTCATTTTAAATTGAAAAATGCAAAGGTGGATAAAAAGTATTTGAATAAAGTAATTAATGCTACTAATTATCCTGATATGCAAGAGTTAATGTGTGCATGTGATATTGGTATAACAGATTATTCAAGTTGGATGTGTGATTATGTTTTAACACGTAAACCAGGATTCTTATTTGCTACTGATATGGATAAATATAAAAATGAAAGAGGATTTTATTATCCACTTGATAGTACGCCTTTTAAACTTGCGTCTAATAATGATGAGATGATAGAAAATATACTAAATTATAATGATGAAGAATATCAAAAAGAAGTTGATAAATTTTTAAAAGATAGAGGATGCTTTGAAAAAGGAAATGCTTCTAAAAGAACTGTAGATAAAATAATAGAATTAACAAATGAATAGAGTACCCTAGTGGTACTTTTAAATTATACTATGGTACCCTCTATCGAGATATATAATGCGTGAGAAATTTATTATATTTTAAGATAACAGAAGAAAGTATTACCTGTAAACAATATGTCTATAATTTGCTTTTGCACTGGTTTCTATGCTAGAATAATATTAACAATTACCTTGAGGAGGGTTATATATGAATATAGGAATAATATTTGCCGGTGGTGTAGGGCAAAGAATGGGTAGCGACGTTCCTAAACAATTTTTAGATGTTTATGGAAAACCTATTATTATACATACACTAGAAAAATTTCAATATAATGAAAATATCGATTTAATTTATGTTGCATGTAAAGAGGAATTAATACCTGTATTTGAGGAAATGGTACAAAAGTATCAAATTACTAAAATACCTAATGGTGGTATAGTTGCTGGTGGAAAAACTGGTCAAGATTCAATTTATAATGCTTTATGTGCTGCAAGACGTGATAATCCAGATGATTCTATTGTTTTAATACATGATGGAGTTAGACCAATTATTACAGATGAAGTAATTAATAAGAATATTGATAGTGTATGTGAATATGGTTCAGCCATAACATGTACTTCTTGTTTTGAAACACCTGTTATTAGTTATGATGGAGAAAGTGTTGCTGACTTACCTAAGAGAAAATATGTGTATACTGCACAAGCACCACAAAGTTTTAGATTAGGAGATGTACTTAGTGTTCATGAAAAAGTTAGAAAAGAAAATCCTGATTATACAGATGTGGTTGATACTTGTACTTTAATGACTAATAATGGATTTAAAGTTCATATTATTGAAGGAAATAGAGGAAACATTAAGGTAACTACTCCGGAAGATTATATTGACTTATTAGCAAGACTTTCTGCTGAAGATCAAAAGCAAATTTTTAAATTGATGATGGCTAAGGAAAATAATAAATAATAATTATAAATGGAGAAAATATATGAATGAAATTTTAAGAGAAGATGCTATTCAGGTAATAGAATCTAACGATGGTTTAAAAGAACTTTATAATAGTAAATTTTTAATAACAGGAGCTACTGGAATGGTAGGTATGGGCTTTGTAAATACTTTACTAACATTAAATGAATTGTATGGAGCAAATGTTGAGCTTTATTTAGTTGTAAGAAATGAAAAGAAATTACCAAAATATGTACTTGAAAGTCCTTATGTTCATGTGGTAGTTCAAGATATAACAGAACCTATTAAGTGTGAAATTGCTGCTGATTATGTAGTACATGCTGCTAGTCCTGCAAGTCCACTTATTATGAGAGAACATCCTGTTGAAACTAATTTTGCAAATACAATTGGAACTGCTAATGCACTTAATTATGCAAAAAAATCTAATTCAAAAGGGTTTATGTTCATCTCTTCAAGGGAAATATATGGTCAACCAGAAGAAGGACAAGAATACTTTTATGAAGATGGTAAATACGGACAAGTTGATCCATTAGTGCCAAGAAATGGATATGCTGAAGGCAAAAAGGCAGCAGAAAATATGTGTGCTGGATTCAAAGAAGAATATGGACTTAATACTAAGGTTGTAAGACTTGCTCATACTTATGGACCAGGAATGTCTATATATGATGGTAGAGTTCAAGCTGACTTTTTAAAGAATGTTGTTCATAATGAAGATATAGTCTTAAAAAGTAAGGGAGAAGCAGTTAGAACTTATACATATGTAAGTGATGCAATTAATGCAATGTTTGATGTATTACTTCATTCTAAAGATATGGTTTATAATATAGCTGATGAAAGTTCAAAAACATCTATTAGAGAACTTGCCGAAACTTTAGTAAATATTTATCCAGAGAGAAACCTAAAACTAGTATTTGATATACCAGAAGAAACAAAAAATAATGGTTGTGCTGCTTTTACATTAGGCATCCTATCTACTGATAAAATTAGAAAAGAACTTGGTTGGAAACCTAAATATTCAATTCATGATGGATTTGAGAGAACACTTGAATATATTGAAAGTGAAATGCAAAAGGAACAACCAAAAACATTAAAAATTTCTAAAGAAAATTAGTAATTGATACTCTTAGTTGAGTATCTTTTTTCTTATCATTATGTTATAATTGATTATGTGAGGAGCTTATGAAATATCTTGTTATAAAAATTGTTATTTTTTTATTAAATATTATATATTTTTTCTTGAAAATGTTGCCTACTAAAAATAAAGTTGTAATGATTAGTAGACAATCTAATAGTGAAACATTAGATTTTAAATTGATTCGTGAAGAAATTCAAAGACATAATGAATTTAAAGTTATTACGTTATGTAAAAAGTTAGAAGGAAAAGAAAACGCTAAATTAAAGAATCTTATTCTTTATGGATTTAATATGTTAAGACAAATGTATCATTTAGCTACTTCAAAAGTTGTGCTTCTTGACTCTTATTGTATATGTGTTAGTGTTTTAAAACACAAAAAAAGTCTTAAAGTAATTCAAATATGGCATTCTGTTGGTACAATGAAGAAATTTGGTTATGAAATATTAGATCAAGAAGAAGGTTCTTCTTCAAAAATGGCAAGTGTTCTTAAAATGCATAAGAATTATGATGTTGTTTTATGTGGGGGAGATGGGTATGTTGATGATTTAGCAAGAGGATTTAATTGTGATAAAAGCATTATAAAGATAATTCCTCTTCCAAGAATAGATTTACTAATTGATAAAGATTATGTTGATAGTATTAAGAAAGATATATATCAAACATATCCTAAATTAAAAAACAAGAAAAATATAATTTATTGTCCAACTTTTAGAAAAGACGAAACTGAATTAAAAGAACATATCAATAGTCTTATAGAAAAGATTGATTATAAAAAGTATAATTTAATAATAAAGCTTCATCCATTAAGTAAGATAAACATAACTGATAAGAGAGTTTTTACTTCTTCATTTTACTCATCACTTGATATGATAATGGTAAGTGATTATGTAATAACTGATTACTCTTGTATTCTATATGAAGCAGGAATTTTGAATAAACCACTTTATTTCTATGCGTTTGATTATGAAAATTACAATAAAAATAGAAGTTTAAATCTTGATTATTATAATGATTTACCTGGTATTGTAAGTGATAATATAGATAAAATATTAGAGGGTATAGATAAAGGAAAATATGATTATGTTAAATTAAATAAGTTTATAAAAAAATATGTAAATGTTGATGGAAAAAGTTGTGAAAAAATATATAAATTAATAAAGAGGCTAACTAATGAAAAATGATAATAAAAAGAGTAATAAAAAAATGAAGGATAAAATAAAAAAATACTTAAATAAAAATAGATTATTAATTTTACTTGTACTTGTTTGTATAGCAAATGTAATTATGTTAGGATTTTTTATTCACGATAACAGAAGAATAAATAAATTAATTAATGAAGAAGAAAAATATGAACTAAAAAATAAAAAATTAAGTGAAGAAAATAGTGAATTATTAAAAAGACTTGAAAAACAAAATAAAAGAATTGAAATTGGAAAAGATGGAATGGCTACTAAAATACCAATTATTACATTTCATCGTACTGTTGATAGTGAAACAAAGAAGAAATATTTTAAGGATTCAGAATGGGTTAATGATTTAAGTGTTACAGAAAGTGAACTTAAGTATTTATATGATAACGGATGGAAAACTATTGATTTAGATGAATTTTATTGTTGGTATAATAAGGATTGTGAATTTCCAGTTAAAACATTTGCTATTACTATAGATGATGGAGATAGTGAAGCTTATTATAATATTTTACCAATTCTTGAAAAATATGGGTTTGATGCGACATTATTTTCAATAGGTGTTGCTATACCTGATAAAACTGAACCATTAAATGAGCCAAAAAGACAAAAACTTGGTTATGACATAATAAAAGAATTAAGAGATAAAAAATCTTTATTACAGGTTGAAAGTCATTCATATGATTTACATCATCTAGTTGGTAAAAAAGAGGCTGTGCTTACAAAAACATATGAAGAATTACAAGAAGACTTTAAGAGTAATGAAAAATTTGAATTTAAATATATAGCATATCCATATGGAGTTTATAATAAAAAAATGTTACAGGCTACATCTAATAGTAATATAAAAATGGCATTTAAGTTTAAGAAAGGAACTTATGCTACTAGACTTGATAATAAATATGAAATTGCAAGAATAAAAGTAAATAGTTATATGAATTTAGATGATTTTAAGAAAATATTTGATTATGAAAAGTAGGAGAGAATTATGAGAAAAAATATAATTGATTATTTAAATGATACTGTTAAAAAATATCCAAATAAGAAAGCATTTATTGAAAATGATGAAGTGTTTATTACATACGAGGATTTATCAAATAGATGTAAGATGGTTGCTACTAACATTTCTAAAAAGTATTCTTTATTTAGAGAGCCTATTGTTATCTTTATTGATAAAAGTATTAATACTTTAGTAGGTATGTTTTCTGTATTATATAGTGGTAACTTTTATTGTGTACTAGATACTAGTCAACCAAAGAATAGAATTGATAATATAATAAATACATTAAAGCCAAAATTAATTATAAGTGATAATAAAAACATTGATAAGATTAAAGAAATGAATTATGACCTAGATATATATAACATTGATAATAATGAATTTGATATGGATGAAGAATTGATTAAAAATATTAATGAGAAAGTAATTGATGTAGACCCTGCTTATGTTTTATTTACTAGTGGTTCTACTGGAGTACCAAAGGGAACTGTTATAAGTCATAAATCATTAATAGAATATGTTACTTGGTTTAAAGAGGCTTTTAATATAAATAGTAGAACTATTTTTGGAAATCAAACACCTTTCTATTTCAGTATGTCAATATCTGATGTTTATAGTAATATAATGGTAGGTTCAACACTATGTATTATACCTAAAATATGCTTTTCATTTCCAATTAAATTAATGGAATATCTTGATAATTATAAAATAAATACCATATACTGGGTTCCATCTGCATTATGTATTGTTGCTAATATGAAAACATTTGATTATGTTAAACCTAAATATTTAAAGAAAGTATTATTTGCTGGTGAAGTTATGCCAATGCCTCAGTTAAATATATGGAGACGTCATTTACCTAAGTTAATGTATGCTAATTTATTTGGACCAACTGAGACAACTGATATATGTACATATTACATAGTAAATAGAGATTTTAAAGATAATGAGACTCTTCCAATTGGAATTCCATGTGAAAATAGTGATATTCTGTTAATTAAAGAAGATAATACTTTAGCTCTTAAAGATGAAGTTGGAGAACTTTATGTTAGAGGTAGTATAGTTGGGTATGGTTACTATAATAATGAAGAAAAAACTAATAGTGCATTTGTATTAAATCCAGTTAATAAGAGTTATCCTGAAATACTTTATAAAACTGGGGATTTAGGTAAATATAATGAGTATGGAGAATTAATTTATCTTGGTAGAAAAGATTTTCAAATAAAACATATGGGATATAGAATAGAATTAGGAGAGATAGAAACTAATGTAAACTCATTAGATGGAATTATATCTTCTGCTTGTATTTATGATGTTAAAAATCAATTAATAGTGTTATTTTATGAATCATTTACATTAAATGATGAAAAAGTACTTGAATTTTGTGATAAGAAATTAGTAAAATATATGAGACCAAACAAAATTATAAAACTTAATAGTATGCCACATAATGCTAATGGTAAAATAGATAGAGTTAAGTTAAAAAATATATATGAAGAGAAGGAGAATTAATATGAAAGAAATAGTAGAAGTATTAAAAGAAGTTAAAGATGGAGTTGATTATGAAAAAGAAGAACATCTAATTACAGATGGAATTCTTACATCATTTGATATCATAATGCTAGTATCACTTTTAAACAATAAGTTTAATGTTAATATTAGTGTTATGGATTTAGTTCCAGAAAACTTTGAATCAGTTGAAACTATAAATAAATTAATAGAAAAGTTAAAATAATTGTTGTTTTTAAGGGGAGTTAATTATGAGTTACGCAAGTTTGAAATTTATATTTTTTGTGTTGTTACTATGTTTTATTTATTATGTATTTCCTAAAAAGAAAAGATATATAGTACTTCTTATAGGCAGTATATTCTTTTATTGTTTATTTAGTGGTAAATATATAATATTTATATTACTTAGTTCAATCATTACTTATTTGAGTGGAATATTTATAGAAAAATATTCTAAACATAAGAAAAAGATATTAGTTGGATCTATTTTACTCAATTTATTATTTTTATTAGTATTAAAATATAATAATTTCTTTGCTGAAATGATAAATCCATTACTTGGTTTAGTTAAGTTAGAAATACCATATAAAAAGTTTATACTACCTATTGGTATATCTTATTATACATTAGAAGCAATAAGTTATGTTGTTGATATTTATAGAGGTAGAAGTAAGTCAGAAAATAACTATTTAAAGGTTTTACTATATTTAATATATTTTCCACAAATAGTTGAAGGACCTATAGCTAATTATTCTAGAATATCTAAGACATTATTTAATGAAGAAAAATTTAATTATGAAAAGTTTGTTTCTTCGTGGGTACTTATTGCTTGGGGATTTTTTAAGAAATTAGTAATTGCTGATAGAGCAGGAATGTTTGTAAGTGAAGTATTTAAAAATAATTATACTGGATTATTTTTAGTAATAGCTATAGTACTTTATACATTACAAATATATGCTGATTTTAGTGGATGTATTGATATAGTAAGAGGTACATCAGAATTATTTGGAGTAGAATTAGATGAAAACTTTAGAAGACCATTCTTTTCTAGAAGTATTCAAGAATTTTGGAGACGTTGGCATATTACACTTGGTACATGGTTAAAAGAATATATTTTCTTTCCAATATCATTATCTAAAGTTAATATGAAGTTAAATGTTTCTTTAAGGAAAATGAAAAATAAATATATATCAAGATTTATAATAACTGCTTTTCCATTATTCTTTGTGTGGTTCTTTAATGGTATGTGGCATGGAGCTAGTTTTAAATATATAGTTTATGGTTTATATTATTATGTACTTATGATGATAGGTATATTATTAGAACCAATAAGTAAAAAAATACTTAATATATTTAAAATTAAAACTGATGTATGGAGTTATAAATTCTTTCAAGCAATTAGAACAATTTTAATAGTGTGCTTTGGTATGTTTATATTTAGAATAGATTCACTTAGTCAAATAAGTTTGTTATTTAAAAGTACAACTAGTAATGTTAAATTATTTAGTTTAGGATTATCAGCACTTGATTTTTGTGTATTAGGAATGGGAGTATTAGTGCTTTTAGTTGTTGGTACAATGCAAGAATTTAATATAAATATTAGAAAAGAACTTGAAAATCAAAATTTACTATTTAAATGGTTAGTTTATTATATATTGATATTTGTAATAATTATATTTGGTATATATGGAAGAGGCTACTCAGCGGCAAGCTTTATTTATGGAGGGTTTTAATATGAAAAGAAGATTATTTATATTTATTAGATTAGTTGTGTTTTTTACAATTTTCTTTGTTATATTGAATGTTCTTTCAATAATATTTACTCCTAAATGGAAAAATGGTGCTCATGTTAATAATAGTCAGGCTTATACAATAAGAGGATTTTATGAATTACCTAAAAACTCTATTGATGTATTATTTTTAGGTAATAGTAGTATTTATAAAAGTATTTCTCCTATGCAAATATATGAAGATACTGGAATAGTGAGTTATAACTATAGTATTAGTTCTGCTAGAGTATATATGTTTTATTACTTATTAAAAGACTCTTTAAAATATCAAAGTCCTAAAGTAGTAGTTATAGATCCATTAACATTCTTTTATAAGAATAAATCTACTGAACCAGAAAAGAGAAAATCATTTGATTACTTAAAACTTGGTAAAACAAAATTAGAAATGATTAATGATCCAGTATTTGAAAATGATACATTTGAAGATAAGATGTCACTTATTTTTCCAATATTAAGATATCATGATAGATGGAGTGATTTACATTTAAATGATTTGAATACAGTCTTTTTAGATTATTATTCAGTATCTAAAGGTTATATTATTTCTGATAAGATTTATCCTAATAAAAAAGGATTTGATTACATGAAGGAAACACAAGTTAATTCAAAGATGAAAGATTATGTGTTTGATTATTTTGTTAAACTTGTAGACTTATGTAAGAAAAATAATATAGAATTAATTGTTGCTGGTATTCCTGATACTAGAGCTTGGAATTATAGTAATAATGAAGCAATAAAAGAAATATGTGAAAAATATGATGTAAAATATTTAGATTTTAATAAAGAAAAAGTTGGAATAGATTGGAATACTGATACTGAAGATGGCGGAATGCATTTTAATTTATTAGGTGCTGAAAAAATAACTAAATATATGACAAAATATTTAACTGATAATTATAGCTTTAAAGATCAAAGAAATAATAATGACTATAAAAGATGGAATGAAGATTTAATAAAGTTTAATAAAGTAAAAGAAAAATATAGAGAAAGTTTGGAAGATAAAATTAAAAATAAAGATTATAACTTTCCTAAAAAGAAAACAAAAAAGAAAAATATCGAAGGATTAGATAGCTATTAATGAGAAGAGTTAAAAGAAAAATTAGAAAGATAATTAAAATAATTAATAATTGGTTTCTTAATGTTAAAAAAATATTTGTTAAAGAAAAAGAATATATTAGTAAGCCAAAAGAATTATTAAAAATAAAAGGTAATAAGTTTTTAGGTGTTCTTCCAATAATGGATGAAACTAAAATTACATTTAAGGGTAAGAATAATATATTATATTGTGAAGAAGGTGTACACCTTGATAACTGTGTTATTAATTTTGAGTGTAATAACTCAGTTATATATCTTTCAAAGAATAAGTATGATTATAGAGTTAAAATAGATATTAGAAATAATTCAGTTTGTTTTATTGGAAAAGATTGTTTCTTTAATAATATGACTAATATATTTATGTCAGAAGAAAAGAATGTTATTATTGGTAATGGATGTTTATTTTCTTTGAACATATGCATGAGGCTAGCAGACCCACATTTAATATATGATTGTTTTACTCATGAGAGAATAAATCCATCTAAGAGTATATATATTGGTGATCATGTATGGATTGGACAAGATACTTTATTATTAAAAGGAACTAATATTGGTTCTGGTACTATAGTTGGAGCTAATAGTGTTGTATCAAATAAAACATTAAAATCAAATTCAATATATGTTGGAAATAAATTAAAATTACAAAGAGAAAATATATTTTGGGATGAGAGAATAGTGAATAGATGGACTAAAGTTCAAACTGAAAAGAATCAATTTAATTATGATGATAAATACATATTTAAAAAGAATAAAACTAATAACTTTAAAAAGATAGAAGAGACTTTAAATAAATTAAAGAAGTCTGATGAAAAGTTAAAATATATAATTGTTAAAATGAGTAAAAAAGATGTTAATAGATTTTCAGTTTTTGATTAGTAATTTGTCTTTATGTTAAAAATATGGTAAAATGTCAGTAGCTCAAGGAGATAATATGAAAAGATTTATTAATGATTTAAAAAAATATAAAAATTATATTAAGTATGCTACATGGGCAGAATTAAAGACAGAAGTTATAAATTCATATTTAGGATTTGCATGGTTGATATTAGAACCACTTGCATTTATGCTTATATATTCATTTATAGCAGTAGCTGTATTCAAATCTAAAGTAGAATACTTTCCTGTATTTGTATTTATAGGTTTATCAATATGGAATTTCTTTAGTAAGATGGTTACATGTAGTGTAAAATTAGTTGCTGCAAATAGAGATACTGTAACTAAAGTATATTTACCTAAATTTGTATTGTTACTAATAAAGATGGGAGTTAACTTATTTAAGATGGCTGTTTCATTCTTATTAGTTGCATTATTTATGGTAATATATAGAGTTCCAATTTCATGGAATGTATTATGGTTTATACCTATTATGATTACTGTATTAGTATTTACTTTTGGAGTTTGTACTATCGTAATGCATTTAGGTGTATTTGCAGAAGATTTAACTAACTTAATTAATATAGCACTTAAGTTAATATTCTATATGACAGGTGTATTCTATGATATAAGTACTAAAATACATAATGTACTTTATAGAACAATATTATTAGATTTAAATCCACTTGCTAACTTTATATATAATATGAGAAATGTATTAATGTATAGTACACATCCAGTAGGTATGTGGACACTTATTTGGTTCTTAATAGGAGTACTATTAAGTATTCTTGGAATTAGAACAATATATAAATATGAAAATACATATGTAAAGGTGATGAAATAATGAAGAAAGAAGAAATGGCAATTACTGTAAAAGATTTACATGTGTATTATAGAGATATGAATAGATTCTCTTTAAAAAAAGGAGGACTAAAGGCAAGAGGTTCAGGTAAAGTATTTAAAGCAGTAAAAGGTGTATCATTTGAAGTACCAAAAGGACAAATACTTGGTATATGTGGAAAAAATGGTAGTGGAAAAAGTACTCTTTTAAGAGCTATTTCAGGAATATTTTCTGCTGATTCAGGAAGTATTAATCTACATGGTAATAGTATTTCATTACTATCAATTGGAGTAGGCTTTCAAAAGCAATTAACTGGTTATGAAAATATATTCTTATCAGGAATGCTACTTGGATACTCAAAAGAACAAATTGAAGAGAAAGTAAAAGATATAATTGAATTTTCAGAATTAGGCGATTTTGTATATAAACCTGTTAGAAGTTATAGTTCAGGAATGTATTCAAAATTAGCATTCTCTATAACTGCTATATTAGAAACTGATATTATGCTTATAGATGAAGTACTTAGTGTAGGAGATATACATTTTAAAGAGAAAAGTTATAATAAAATGAAAGAACTTATCAGTAATGATGAGAGAACAGTTGTTATAGTTTCACATAACAGTAATACAATAAAAGATTTATGTGATAAAGTTATATGGTTACATGAAGGACTTATAAAAGATCAAGGAGATCCAGTAGAAATAATGGATAAATATGAAGCATTTATGAGAAATGAAGGATAGGACTATAGAAATATAGTTCTTTTAATATGGATTTTTAATATTATTTTTGGTACAATAGTTGTGGTGAATAAGATAGATGAATATATATGATTTTGATAATACAATTTATAATGGTGATACTAATAAAGATATAATACTTTATTCATTAAGGAAACACCCTTTTAAAGTTATTAATGCTTTATTAAAAGCAAATAAACTTAATAAAGAATATAAAAAAGGATTAATACCTTTTGAAAGAGTAAAAGAAACAATGCTTTCATTCTTATTTAAAATAAAAGATACTGAAAAATTTATAGATGGTTTTGTAGATTCTCATATAAAAAATATTAAACCTTGGTATCTATCAAAAAAGGATGATAAAGATATTATAATTAGTGCATCTTATGAATTATGGATTGTTCCTTTTTGTAAGAAGTTAGGTATAAAGTATGTAATAGGTACTAAAACTAATAATGATGGAACTATTAAAGGAAAGAATTGTAAAGGTAAGGAAAAATTAATAAGACTTGCTGAGGTAATACCAAATGCAGTTATTATTAATTCATATAGTGATAGTGAGAGTGATTTACCTATACTTGAAGTAGCACAAAATGCTTTTGTAGTAGAAGGCAATAATTTAATACCTTATAAAAAAGGATATATATTTAAAAATAAAGACTAGATAAAGAATCACTATTTAAAATACTAGTTCAAAACTAATCATACAAACGCCTATTTGCTTGTTTTTTTTTTTTCTATAATACCTATAGGAGAATGGATAACATGAATAAAAAGAGAATAATATTAACAGCACTAAGTGTACTAATTGGACTAACACTTTTAACAACAGCAACTTATGCATGGTTTAGTACAAGTGTAAAAGGAAATGACACATCAAAAAATATAATTAGTTCAACAGCAACACTAAAAATAGATTTCACAGATGGAAAACAAATAGTACTAGAAAATGCTAAACCAGGTAGTTCAACAACAAAGACATTCACAGTTAAGAACACTGGAACAGATACAGTTTATTACAAAATAAATTGGCAAGAAATTAACAATACAATCACTAATGATGAACTAACTATAAAATTAACTTGTACAAGTAGTTCAGGCATATGTTCAGGAGTAACCGAAGAAGCAGCATACGATAGAGATATAAAAGACAATATTGAACTACAAACAGGAGTAACACATACATACACACTTACAGTTTCATTCATTGATACAAACCAAAATCAAAAAGAAAATCAAGGTAAATCATTCAGTGGAGTTCTTCAAATAGAAGGCGCATCAGCAAGATGGGATAAAGATTGTAAAAATAATAACTCACTTAGATGTAAAATCATAACGGATAACACTCCTCAAAGTGATAATAATATAGATTTTAGTAAGATAAGTAGTCCAACTAACGGACAAGGAGTATACATAGATGATCAATTAGGAGACTCTGATAACTACTACTTTAGAGGTGGTTCTTTTTGTGCTTATACAGATTATGCTAGTGAAACAACCACGGGTACTAAATGTACTTCAGCAGGTGGAACTTGGTCAAATAATAAATGTAGTCTAGATTTAAGCAAATCAACATGCGAATCAAAAGGATTCACTTGGTATGAATTAAATAACAATGTAAAATTTGGAAATTATTATTGGAAAATAATTAGAGTAGATGACAATGGTGATGTGAGACTATTATATAATGGGAATTCAACGACATCTCTTGGAAATAATTCTATAATTGGTACTGGACAATATAATAGTTTATTTGGAGATTCTGCTTATGCTGGATATATGCAACCTGAA
>CAKONA010000002.1 GCA_934096785.1 uncultured Bacilli bacterium
ATGAACAAAATAATGTTAGTCGGAAGACTAGTTAGAGATCCTGAAGTTAGAAGTACTAGTACTGGTAGTTCAACTGCAAATTTTACTGTTGCTGTTAATAGAAACTTTAAAAATAAAGATGGAAATTATGATGCTGATTTTTTACCATGTGTAGCATTTAGAAATTCAGCTGATTTTGTTTCTAAATACTTTAAAAAAGGTAGCTTAATCGGAGTAGAAGGAAGAGTTCAAACTAGAAGTTATGATGCTCAAGATGGTACTAAGAGATATGTTACTGAGGTTGTAGTTGAAAATATAGAATTTGTTGGTGGAAGAAATGAAGGTGGAAGTACTACTATGAATAATAATTCATATGTAGATGCACCTAGTGTTGCACCAATGGATACAATGCCAGAATATGATATTCCTAAATCAGATCCATATGAAAATTATGATAAAGAAGTATCACTAAGTGATAATGATTTACCATTTTAAGGAGGAAAGTAAATGGCAGAATTTTATAGAAGAAAGAAAATATGTCAAATGTGTGCTGGAAAAAGCGTAGATTACAAAGATGTTATGATTGTTTCTAAATACATTAATGAAAGAGGTAAGATTTTACCTAGAAGAATGACTGGAGCATGTGCTAAACATCAAAGACATATTGCTAATCAAATTAAAGTTGCAAGATATATGGCTTTATTACCATATACAAAGTAGTTTAAGCATTATAGGCAGTAGAAATACTGCTTTTTCGATGCAATAAAAAAGAGACATTGTTAGTCTCTATTTCTAGTCATAAGTACTAATCTAAGTATTTGTAATGCTTCTGCAAGGAAACCTGCTACATAAGTGAATGCTGCTGCATTTAATACACTATTTGTACCACTTACATTCTTTTTACTATAAAGGCCAATCTCTTTTAATTGTTCTTTAGCCCTATTAGATGCGTTAAATTCTACTGGAAGTGTAATTAGTTGAAAGAATAGACCTACAAGTAGAAGTATGATTCCAATATCTATTAGATTTAAATATTCTAAAAAGAATCCTAAAATTATAAAAATACTTGATATATGAGATGTGAAGTTTACTATAGGTACTAAGAAACTTCTAAATCTTAAGAAGAAATATCCTTCTTTGTCTTGTATTGCGTGTCCTACTTCATGAGCCGCTACTGAGGATGCTGATATACTAGTTCCGTTATGTATTTTGATTGATAAGAATACTTGTTTTTTTCTTGTGTCATAGTAATCTGTTAATTCTCCAGCTGTTTCATGTATTTCTATATTATTAAGTCCATTTTTATCAAGTATCATTCTTGCTACTTCTTTTCCTGTTAAACCTTTATCATTTTCTATTTTTGAATACTTAGAGTACGAACTTTTAATACCTATTTGTGCAACTATAGGTATTAAGATAATCAATGTTATTAATGTTCCATCCATTTATATCACCAACTTAATAATATCATTTTTTTGTGAAAAATTTAAGAAATTATACTTTAAATCCTAAATTTAATGTAAAATTATTAGATATTTTTAGGTTTTCGATGTATTTTATATCTAATTTTGGTTTAATATTTTTTAAATTGTTAATTTTTTTGTCTATTTTAGCAGCTTCTTTAAAGTTTTTATTTTTAAGTAAATTAATTTTCATTGTTAATAACTTGTTAGTTTCTTTATCTTTTGAATTATTATTGATATTTGTTTTAGTACATATTAAATCTAATAATTCTAGACTTTTGTCTGGATTCTTTTTTGATATGTTTTTACTTGTAATATTAATTATTTCTTTTAAATCTTGTGTAGTAATTTTTACATTGTGAAATTGTTCATAGTATTTTTTTACGTTCTTTAATATGTTTAGTGTTTCTTCTTTTGATGGTTCTTTTACATTTATTATTTGAAACCTTCTATTTAATGCTTTGTCTTTTATTATTGTTTTGTTGTATTCTGTTGTTGTAGTTGCTCCAATACATTTTATTTTATTTCTAGCAAGATAAGGTTTTAGAATGTTTGATGCGTCTATAGCACCTTCTGCGCCTCCGGCTCCAACCATAGTGTGTATTTCATCTACAAATAAGATTAAATCTTTATTATCTTCAAATTCTTTTATTATTTTTTCAATTTTTTCTTCGAATTCTCCTCTATATCTTGTTCCGCTTACAATACTTGACATTGTTATTTCAATTATTTTTTTGTTTCTTAGTTGAAAAGGAACTTCATTATTATTGATTTTGTTTGCTAGTGCTTCTACTATTGCTGTTTTACCAACTCCTGCTTCTCCGACTAGTATTGCGTTGTTTTTATCTTTTTTACATAGTGCTTCTATTAGCTCATCTAGTTCTTTATCTCTTCCAACAATTGTGTTACTATTTAATTTTGCTTTTTCATTAAGATTAATTCCATATTGTGAGTTTGTTTCTTTTAATATTTTTTTATATAGTGAATTAACACTAATATTTAAGTTATTTAATATAGTTATAGCTATTCCATCATTGTTTCTTATTATGCCTATAAGAACATTCTTTAGGGTTATTTTGTTTTCAATACTTGATGACATAATTATCTTTTTTAAAAGAGGAGTGTAAGATGGAAATAATGGCTTTTTTTCTTTCTTTAGATATTTGTTTACTTCTTTAATGAATTCTTCTTTGTTAATTTCTTCGTTGAATATGTTATAAAATTCATTTTTTATTGTTAGTACTGCGATTATTATGTGTTCTGTACCAATAAAATTGTGTTTTAATCTTATTGCTTCTTTTTCACTTTGTTTTAATATTTTTATTAGGTTTTCTTCGTATTCTATCATATTTAATATTATGTTTTAATTCCAAAAAAAAATACAGAACTTAGTCTGTATTAATTTATATTAGCATTGCGGCTACTGTTACTACTATTGTAATTACTAATAGTGCTAGTGCTAACCACCATGTTTTTTTAATCCATTCTTTGTATGGAATGTTTAAATATGTTAGTCCTAGTACTAATGCTGCACTTGTTGGTGCTACAAACATTGTAACTCCATATAGACCTTGAATTAATGTTCCAGTAACTACTTTGCTTGCGCCTTCAGCAGCTATTTGTGGAATAACATAGTTTGCTACGTAAAGCATATCTACGTGTAATGCTGAACCTAGGATTGTTGCGATAGAAGTAAAGAAAATATTAAATTTACTTGTTGCTCCTAAAATCCATCCAGCTATTGTTGGGTAGAATAATGTATTACCTGCAAAATAAATTACACAATATGCAAGAACAACCATTAATGCTGGTACTAACATTTTTTTAGCTCCATCTGCCATGTACTCAAGCATATCTCTATGTTTCATTCTATAGAATCTACCTATTATTAATGCAGCTAGAATACACATAACTGACATTTCAGCGTAATACCAATTACCAAATTCTTCGATTGTACCAAATAGGTTCTTAAAGATTGCGAAGTCTTTAATAGTGAATTTTGTAACTGTTTCATTTAATTTAGTAAATATCTTTACATTAAATGTGTTGGTCCAACTAGTACAACCTATTATAAGTAATACAAATAATATTGCGAATACTACTATAATTGGAACTACTGAATATTTATTAGCATTTTTTTCACCAATAAATAAGTCGTTTTCTAAAGCATTTTCTACTTTGTTCTCTACCTTTTTAATAGAACTATGTTTTGCTTTTACTAGATAGAATATTAATGCTCCTAGTGATAATACTAGTAATGCCACTCTATACCAGATACCAGTACTTAATTTGTCTATTGATAGTTGTTCATTTATAACACCAGTTATGTTATAACTAATAGTACTACCGATTGTGCCGACTAACATAGCTCCAAATGTAGCTACAGCAGCAGTTACTTTATCGTATCCCATAGCTAATATAATACTAATAATTAGTGGGAAGAAGATAAATAGTAGTAATCCATAATTGAATGCAGATGTAAGTCCTACAATAACAATTGCTGCAATAAGTAAGAATACTAATTCCTTTCCTCTAAATTTACTTGCTATTTTTTCAATCCAAGCTCTATATTTACCAGTTTTACCAAGTACTCCGTAAAGAGCTCCTACTGAAACTAGTAAGATAAAGATTTGAATGAAATACTTAAATTCGAATGCTCCAAAGATTAATTGGAAAAAGTCAAAAAATCCGATTCTGTACATTTCAAGTTCTGATAATTCACCAGCATTGAAATAACTAGCAGGAACAATCCAAGTTACAACTACGATAGCAAGTAGTGTAAATATGATTATTTTAAATAATCCGGTCTTTTTCATATCTAATCCTCCTTAATTGTTATTATATAACAAAAAAACTAGTAAGTTCAAGAAAATACTAGATTTTTACCTATTTTTCACAAGAAATTAGAGATATATGACTATAAATTTTATCTAAACATTTATTAAATTCTTCTTCTGTTTTACATGTTGCGATTTCTTTTTTCAATTCTTTTGACTTTGGTATGTACTTTAAGTAGGCTAAAGCATGTGTTTTTATATCAAGTAATGCTTTTTTTTCTGAGGTGTTTTTCTTTAATAATTCATAGTGGTATTTTAACATGTCGATTCTCTCTTTATATGTTGGTTCATTTATTATATTATTATTTTCTATGTATTCTACGCATTCTTTTATAATCCATGGATTTCCGATTGAAGCTCTTCCAATCATTACTGCATCGCATCCCGTTTCCTCTAACATTCTTTTAGCATCTTCTTTTGAAGTTATATCTCCGTTTCCGATAACTGGTATGGATACTGATTCTTTTACTTCTTTAATAAGATTCCAGTTTGCATGACCCGTGTATCCTTGTTCTCTTGTTCTTGGGTGTATAGCGATAGCAGATGCTCCTGCTTTTTCAATAAGTTTAGCTACTTCTACACAGTTGATTGTATCATTATTCCATCCTGATCTTATTTTTACTGTAACTGGTGTATTAACATTTTTTACAACGTTTGAAACTATTTCATATATTTTATTTGGGTCTTTTAAAAGTCCTGAACCTGCTTGTGATTTAAGTGCTACTTTTGGTACAGGGCACCCCATATTAATATCTATAATATTAGGGTGTGCATTTTCTTCTACATACTTAGCTGCTTTTACGAATGATTCAGTATCACTTCCAAATATTTGTAGTGATATAGGTCTTTCATTATCATTTATTTTTAACATATCAATAGTGTTTTTACTATTATAAATGATACCCATGTTACTTACCATTTCAGAATAAATAAGACCTGGATTCATCATTTTTAGTATTGCTCTATATGATTCATTTGAAATACCGGCCATAGGTGCACAAACTATTCTATTATTAATTTTTACATTTCCAATTTTCCACATAATTTTTTTCCTCATAGATAATTTAACATTTTAAATAAATTTTTTCAAGAAAAAAGCGATTTTACTCGCTTAATGATGCAGTTGCTTTACAACTTATATTTGATTTTATTCCTAAGAATGTATATTTCTTAGTTGTTGAATCTATCACTTCTTCTTTAGAAGGATTAATTCCTCCACAATTTAGAGACATGTTATATCCTTCTTGAATTTTGAATGTTACTTCATTATCTTTACCTTCTTCGATTTCAGCTGATGTTGATCCATTGATTATTGTTATTTCTGCTGGTAATTCTATTTTAAATGAATATTTTTTAGGAACTGTTTTATTGAATGTAATTGTACATGTTGAGTTATCTGTTACTTTGTCGATATTGAATGTATTATCTTTAAATACTCCGACTTGTTTATTAGTACATACGATTGTTGGCTTTTCATATCCTTCTTTAGGGGTTACTACTTCTTTAATTGCTTCTCCATAATTAAGTGTTTTTGTCGTTGTACCTTCTCCATTTTTAACATTAATATTTACTGATAATTCTTTTAATTTGAAATAAACCTTACATGAAACATCTTTTGTTACTGAACTGATTGTTAATGTGTTAGTTGTTGGGTTCCATGTAGTTTGTTTATTGTCTGAACATTCTGTTTTAGAAAATTCATATCCTTCCGTTGGAACTATTATGAATGATCCATCTTGTTCTCTTGCAACGTATTTTGGATTGTTAACATCAGGTGTTGCGTTGCTTCCTGTTATAGTTAATGTTACTTCATATTTTGCTTTTACAAAGTATAATTCACAAGTACTTTCTTCTTCGCTTGCTGGGTTAAATTTCCATTCTGTTGTATCGAAGTCTCCTGTTACATTGTTTGTACATGTGAATCTTGAGAATGTATATAATTCATTTGTAGTTTCAACTCCGTTTTCATCAGTTGTAACTTCGTTTACTGGCATTTCTTGTACTTCTTCATCTTCTAAATAATATTTATATGTTATTTTGCCTTTTGGCTGTTCTGGAGTAGTAGGCTTTTCTTTTTTACTCTCCATGTATCCGATAACTCCGCATGATGTTGTTATAATAAATAATATAATTAGTATTACTAGCATTCCTTTATTTTTCATTTTTTCCTCCACTATTATATTGTAATTTTATAATAAATTATGATGTATTGTCAAGGTTGCATTTATTAAAATAATAGAGTATTTTGTAAAAATGTTAAAAAAGGTTTGACATTCTCTTTTTCTTTTTATATAATATACCCGGTACATTTTAATGGAGATGCAATTTCTGTGGGAAAGAAATACTATAGTTGCAAATGTAGTGCGCATCAAAGTTGAAGGAAGGAATAATATATTATGAAGACATTTATGTTAAGAAAAGAAGACGTTAAACGTGATTGGTATGTTATTGATGCTGAAGGTAAAAACTTAGGTAAAGTTGCTGCTTTAGCTGCTTCTGTATTAAGAGGTAAACATAAACCAACATATACTCCACATGTAGCTTGTGGTGATAACGTAATTATTATCAATGCTGAAAAGGTAAATTTAACTGGAAACAAATTAAATGATAAAATGTACTATAATCATAGTGGTTATCCAGGTGGTCTTAGAGAAAGAAATGCTAAGACTATGATTGAAAAATATCCAGTAGAAATGGTAGAAAGAGCTGTTAAGGGTATGCTTCCTAAAAATAGACTTGGAAGACAAATCTATAAACAATTATTTGTTTATGCTGGAAGTGAACATAAACATGAAGCTCAAAAACCAGAAAGATTAGAGGTAAAGTAAGATGGCAGAAAAAGTTAAGTATACTGCATTAGGCAGAAGAAAAAGAAGTGTTGCTAAAGTAACTTTAGTTCCAGGAAAAGGTAATATTACTGTTAATGGTAAAGATGTAAAAGATTACATGCCTTATGAAACATTAGTTATGGATTTAGTACAACCATTAGAACTTGCTGATTCTAAAGAAAAATATGATATTAATATCGTAGTTAAAGGTGGAGGTTTTTCTGGACAAACTGGTGCTATTAGATTAGGTATCGCAAGAGCTTTAATGCTTGCTAATGCTGAAACTAGACCAGTACTTAAATCAAATGGTATGATTACTCGTGATGCTAGAATTAAGGAAAGAAAGAAATATGGACTTAAGAAAGCACGTAGAGCACCACAATTCAGTAAGAGATAATATAAGAGAGACTCAAATGTATATTTGGGTTTTTTCTTTTGAAAAAATATTTAAAAATCTAAATAATATGGTATAATTATCATAATAGGAGAGTGAAGTAAGTGGCAGCAAAAGTGTTTAAAACAATAGAAGAGCAAATTCAAATCTTAATAAGTAAGGGACTTACGGTCGAAGATTATGATAAAGCAAGAGAAATATTACTTAGAGAAAACTATTTCTTTTTAAATGGATATAGGTCGCCATTCTTGATTACTGGAACTAAAAGATTTGTAGAAAATTCTACATTTGAAGAGTTATATTCATTGTTTACATTCGATAGATACTTTAGAAACATAATATTTAAGAATCTATTGATAGTTGAAAATAACTATAAATCTATATTTAGTTATGTTCTTAGTAAAAAGTATGGTTATAAAGAGAAAGATTATTTAAATGTTAATAACTTTAATAGAGGTAAAGAAACTAATAGACAAATAAATGATTTACTTAGAAAGCTTAAAAGACAAATAAGAATAAATGGTTATCAGCATCAAGCAACTAGTCACTATATAAATAACTATGGTTATATACCTATGTGGGTAGGAGTAAAGGTACTTAGTTTTGGGCTTATGAGTGAGTTATTTTCAATACTTAAAGATGAAGATAGAAATGAAATTTCTTCTTATTATGGAATAGATGCTGATGAATTAGAAGACTATTTATCAATACTTTCTAACTATAGAAACTTATGTGCTCATGAAGATATACTTTATAATCATGAAACACAAAAAGAAATTGAGAATACTATATATCATGAGTTACTTGAAATACCACAAGTTGATGGAGAATATATATATGGTAAGCATGATATATTTGCATTAATAATAATATTAAAGAGAATGCTTACTCATACTGACTTTAAGATGATGATGAATGAGATTGAGTATGAAATAGATTGGTTGGATTCTAAATTACATTCTATAGATGTACAAAAGGTGTTATATAGAATGGGATTTCCAGATAATTATAAACAAATATCATATATGGATTAGGAGAATAAGATGAAAAAAGATAATAACTATATAATTACAATAATTACTTCGGTTTTTGTAGGGGCTTTACTAATGTATGCATATATTGCTAAAAATCCACTTGCACTTGTTTCTAATAATAATGTTAATACTAATAGTGAAATATCTAAATATGTTAGTGTAACTGAGAATGGAATATCATCTGGTATTGAGAATATTTATGATGCAGTTGTTGTTGTTGAAAACTATAAAAATGGTAAGCTTTCTGGTATAGGTTCTGGTTTCATTTATGATATTAAGGGCTATATTATGACTAATCATCATGTTATAGATGGAGCTAGCGAACTTAAGGTTAAACTAAGTAATGGTGAAAATATAAGTGCGACTGTACTTGGAAGTGATGAGTATGCTGATATTGCTGTTATAAAAATAGATGAAAGTCATGTTAAGAGGGTTGCTAAGATTGGTGACAACAGTAAAATGAAAGTTGGGGATACTGTGTTTACTATAGGTAGTCCAATTAGTGTTGATTATGCCGGTACTGTTACTCGTGGAATATTAAGTGGTAAAAATAGAATGGTTGCTGTTAGTGTAGGTGGTTCTAGTTCTAGTGATTGGATTATGAATGTTATGCAAACTGATGCAGCAATTAATCCTGGTAATAGTGGTGGACCATTATGTAATGTTAGTGGTGAAGTAATAGGTGTTAACTCAATGAAAATAGTTAAATCTGAAATAGAAGGAATAGGATTTGCTATACCTATTGAAGATGCACTTGTGTATGCTAATAAAATAATAAGTGGTGAAAAGATACAAAGAGCTTACTTAGGAATTAGCATGATTGACTTAACAGTTTCTAATCAATATCTTAAGCAACAAGGAATTACAATTGATAGTAGTATTACTAGTGGGGTAGTTGTTGTTAGTACTGAAAAGGGTGGACCTAGTGCTAAAAGTGGTATTGAAAAAGGAGATGTTATTGTAAAAGTAGGAAACTATGATGTAACAAGTGTTGCTGAACTTAGATATTACTTATACAAATATAATCCTAAAGATACAGTTGAAATTAAAGTTAAAAGAGGAAAAACTGAGAAAACTTTTAAAGTTACTCTAGGGGCAAATTAATGCTCTTTTTTCTTGATAAAATAAAGATAATCTAATATAATATATTATATAATAAAGGGTTGGTATTATGAAGAATGATTATGAATTTATAGATAGTAAAAAGGTTCTTAAGGAACTTAAAAGTTCTTTGAATGGACTTACTGAAAAAGAGGCAAGTAATAGACTTAAAAAATATGGGTTAAATGAACTTCCTAAAGAAAAAGAAAAAAGTATTTTTTCAGTATTCTTGGGTTCTATAAATGACCCTATAATATATGTTCTTATAGTTGCTGCATTACTTTCATTTGTTGTTGGAGAAGTGCTAGATGCAGTTGCAATAATATTTATTATTTTGGTTGATGCAGTTGTTTCAACTATTCAGGAAGTAAAAGCTGAAAAAAATTCTGAAGCTCTTAAAAATTTAATTAAAGTTAAGGCTAAAATAGTTCGTGATAACAAACATTATGAGATTGATTCATCTTATTTAGTAGTTGGTGACATAATAATAGTGGAGCCTGGTACTAAAATATCTAGTGATGCTAGAATAATAAGTTCTAATAATCTTACTGTTGATGAGTCTGTTCTTACTGGTGAGAGTGTTGGAGTTGTTAAATGTGGAGACGTGTGTACTTTAGGTGATGAATCTAAGAAGTGCATGTTATATGCTGGAACATCAGTTTTAACTGGAAGAGGTATTGCGGTTGTTACTGCGACAGGAGTAGATACAGAAGTTGGTAAAATAGCAGAGAAAGTAACTACTACTACTGAGAGTAAGAGTCCACTTACTATTAGAATGGAAAAATTTAGTAAAGAGATTACTCTATTAATAGTAGGTATTTCTATTGTTATTGGTTTTGTATTAATATACAAAGAATATCATTTTATGGATATATTTCTTGCAGTAGTTGCGCTTGCGGTAAGTGCGATGCCTGAAGGACTTCCTTTATCATTAACTCTTGCACTTACGATTGGTTCAAATAAAATGGGTAAAAGAAATGTAATTGTTAAGAAACTTAATTCTGTTGAAAGTCTTGGTAGTTGTACTGTTATTGCTAGTGATAAGACTGGTACTCTTACTGTGAATGAACAGACTGCTAAAAAAATATTGCTTCCTAATGGTGAAACATTCTTGATTGATGGAAATGGATATAATGATTCTGGAAAGGTTGTTCCTGTAGGTGATGCAAATATTGCTAATGCGAAGTATATTTCTACCCTTGGTGTTCTTAATAATGAAGCTTGTCTTGAAAAAATTAAAGGTAAATGGGATAAGTATGGGGACTCAATAGATATTGCATTCTTGGCACTAGGAAGAAAACTTGGAATTAATAATTCTGAGTTTCAAAAGATATATGAGGTTCCTTATGAATCTGAAAAGAAATACAGTGCAGTATTTTATAACATAGATGACGAAGTGTTATGCACGGCTAAGGGTTCTGTTGAAGTGATACTTGATTCATGTAAATATAGTTATGAAGATGGTGAATTAGTAAAACTTGATAAGAAAAAGATTTTAAAACAAAATGAAGAGTTAGCAAGTAATGGGTATCGTGTAATTGCATTATGTGATGGTAATGTACCATTAAAAGAAAAATATAGTGAAAAAGATGTTAAAAATTTAAATTTTGTAGGATTAGTTGGATTTATTGACCCTGTTAGAAAGGAAGCAATTGGATCTATTAAAAAATGTAAAACTGCTGGTATAAAGGTTCTTATGATTACTGGAGATCATGCTTTGACTGCGTATGCAATTGCGAAAGAGTTAAATATTGTTTCAAGTGAGGATGAGGTTATTACTGGAAGTGAACTTGAATTTTATTCTGATAATGATAGACAATTTGATAGTTTTATTGAAGGAAAGAAAGTATTTGCTAGAGTTACACCACTTCAAAAATTAAAAATTGTTGAATCTTTAGAACGTATGGGTGAATTTGTAGCAGTAACTGGAGATGGTGTTAATGATGCACCTGCGATTAAGGCTGCTAACATTGGTGTTGCGATGGGTAGTGGTACTGATGTAGCTAAAGAAACTGCTAAAATGATTATAATAGATGATAATTTCTCATCAATTGTTGCTGGTATAGAAGAAGGACGTAATGCATACTCAAATATTAGAAAAATAAGTTTAATGCTTCTATCTTGTGGACTTGCGGAAGTACTTTTCTTTGTTCTTTCAATAGTCTTTGATTTACCAATGCCTTTAGTTGCAATTCAATTATTATGGTTAAATTTAGTAACTGATGGTCTTCAAGATATGGCACTTTCATTTGAAAGAGAAACTGACACTATAATGAAAGAAAAACCAAGAGATACAAAAGAAAGCCTATTTGAAAAAGAACTTGTTAAACAAATATTTCTTAGTGGTACATTTATAGGTATACTTGTCTTTGCTGTTTGGTATGTTCTTATAAATAAAATGCATATGGAAGTTGCTCATGCGCGTGGATATGTACTTGCTCTAATGGTATTCATTCAAAATGTTCATGTCTTAAACTGTAGAAGTGAAACTAAGAGTGTGTTTGAAAATGGGTTTAAACAAAATAAATTTGTATTATTTACAATAGTTGGAACAATATTACTACAAATGATTGTTATGGAAGTACCTTTCTTGTCAAGATTATTACAAACATATGATGTACCAAACTTACACTTAATAATACTATTTATATTATCACTTCCAATAATATTTGTCATGGAAATGTACAAGTATGCAAAAAAGAATAAAAAGAAATAACTAGTGTGATATAATTAAGAATAGGAGAAGAAGAAAATATGAAGAAGAATATATTAATGTTAATTAATGGTTTCGGTGTAGAACAAAAAGATTCTTATGATGTATATTCAGCAGAACTAATGCCTAATATGGATAGACTTACTAAAGAAGGACTATTTTCTTCTTTAAGTAGTAGAGACCTTGATTATAAAAGTGGTTATAGAAGTTTCAGTATAGGAATAAAGGAGCCACTATCATATAGTATTATTGAAAATAGTTTTAGTAATGACTTATATAAAAAATCTCAAATACTATTATATTTATATTCAGTACTTAATGGCACTAACGAAAGTAAACTACATATATTTTGTTATTGGGATAATGTTAGAACTATAGAGCAGTTAATAATATACATCAAAGAGATGAAATTACATATTAAATCAAAAATATTTATACACTTAGTAATGACACAACAATCTCTTAGTGATTATAAAGATATAGATAGAAGTTTCACAACTCTTAATTATGAATTAGGAGATCAAGTAAAAATAGGTGTGGTAACTGGAGAAGCACACTTAGAAAACTTACTTGCATTTAAAGATTTTGTTAAAACACTAGTTACTGAGGCTGGTGAAAAATGGAAAGATTTAAGTAAGAAAACAGAAGTGTTACTTCAAACAAAAACTATTCCAACTAAAGCAAGAACATTTGCAGTTAACCCTGGTTTTGCAGTTAATGAAGGAGATTATTTCTTATTCTTTAACTACTCAAACATTGATATTTCAAGATATATAAAAGAATTAGATATTCAAAAATATAGGAAAGTAGATTCTAATACAATTAAAATATATTCATTATTTCCAGTTAAATGTGATACTCGTCAAATACCTTACATGTTTAATTTTGCGGTATCATCGACATATGCTTTAAAATCAATTGAGTCAGTTGGAGCTAAAGCATTAGTACTTGCTGAAAAAGATAAATGTGCTTATATAAACTATTATATGACAGGACTTAGAAATACAGTAAGTGAATCTTTGAAATATTTAGCTGTTGATGATGGATTTATATATTATTCTGATAAATTAATTCAAACATTGAAAGCATATCCTCAAGAAATTGTAATTATTAACTATGAAATAGAAACTTGTAAAAATGTTGAAGAAATTGAAGATAGACTTAGAAAAATAGATGCTGTTATTGGTAAAGTTGCTGAATTTACAATTGCTAATAATTATGGTTTCTTTATTTCTTCATTATATGGTATTGAAAAAGAAATGTATAATAGTAAGCATGAATTATGTAAGATTAATTTTTCAGTAAGAGTTCCAGTTGTAGCATATGATAAAGGATTACCAGGAGGAACTTATAGAATTGAAGAAGGAACAACATATGATTTATTCAATGCTTTAGTGTATAATACCAATCCAAGCTTTAAAAATAGTGGTATAATAAAAAGAAAAGGCGGAATGTTCTCAATATTCCGAAAAAAATAAAGGAGGTGTGCCATGAAAAAAACAACTTTCAGAAGACTTTGTGCTTATGTAATTGATTTGGTAGTCATATCACTAATAAGTACGTTATTTCTTAAGATAGAATTCATTAATCCAAACTATGATAAGTATGAAAAAGTGTATGAAGACTATCTAAATTATGTTTCTGATATAACTGATATTAATCAAATTCAAAATGATACTAAAATAACTGATTATTCATATGATCTTGCTAAATATGGAATTGCAAGTAGTATTATTACATTAGTTGTTACTGCTCTTTATTTTGGTGGATTCCAATATTTAAATAAAGGACAAACACTTGGTAAAAATGTATGTAAAATAAAGGTAGTTAATAATGAAAATAAAGCACCTAAGTTCTATCAAATATTATTAAGAAGTGTATTAATTAATAGTTTACTTGTAACACTTATAAATATATTAGCTGTTGCCTTTGCAAGCAAGACAATGTACTTTAAAATCATTCAATATACACAATTATTAGATACAACTATAATATGTGTGTCATTTATATTAATGATGTTTAGAGAAGATGGTAAAGGACTTCATGATTTACTTGCTGGTACTAAAGTAGTATTTGTAAATAGTGAAGAAGTACCTAAAATCAAAGAAGCAAAAATAGTAGAAGAACCTGAAAAGAAAAAAATAACTAAAAAGAAAACTACTAAAGCAAATAAGGAGAACAAATGAAAATAGGTATAGCAAATGATCATCATGGTGTTGAAGTAAAGAACAAAATAATGAAATATTTACACGATAAGAAAATAGAATGTGTAAATTTTGGCACAAATGATAATGTAAGCGTTGATTACGTTGAATATGCTGTAAAGTTATGTACAGCTATTAATGACAAGACTGTCGACCTTGGAATACTTATATGTGGCACAGGAATTGGCATGAGCATCGCAGCTAATAAAATAAAAGGAATTAGATGTGGTAAAGTTACAACACCACGCGAAGCAAAACTTACAAAAGAACATAATATGGCAAATGTTATATCATTATCTGAATATACAGAAAATGTAGAAGAGATAGTTGAAGCATTTATAAACACTCAAAACTCAACTGAAGAAAGACATATTAAAAGAGTACAAGAAATATGCGAATTAGAGGGATAAAATGAAAAAGAATTTATTAGAAATAGCAGGAATTATATCTTTAGTCTTTGGAATACTTGCTTGTTTTACTATTGTTGGTGTAATAATTGGTATTCCGCTTATTATAGGTGGAAATAAAGTTAAAAGTATGGCAAACATGAGTGACCAAGAAATATTAGAAAACAAAGATACAATACTTATATGGACTATTGTGTTCTTATTTATTAATCAGATAAGTGGAATTTTACTTTTAATATTCTATATTGACTTAGATAGTTTTGAAAATAAAACAAATAATAAATATGATGAATTAGAAAAAGTAAAAAAACTATATGATGATAAAGTTCTTTCTAAAGAAGAATATGAAAAAGAGAAGACAAGAATACTTAATAATTAGCATTATAGAAATATAGTGCTTTTTATATGAATAAAATTTTTAAAATTGTTCACTCTATTAGTAGGAGAGTGAGAATAATGAGTAAATATTCTAAAATATTATTGCCAACATTTTATATTGGCATTGTAGCTGTAATGGTTTTATGTGTTACGTTGGTTGTTAGTGGTGTTAAATCATTTGTAACTGAAAAGGAAGAACAAAAATTTACTATTGATAATGTTTTTGAAGATAATACAAAAACAGTTGTTAAAAATCAAAGTAATGCAATTGTAAAACCATATGTTGCTGAAACTGTAAAAGTTGGAAAGTATTTCTATGATTTTGAATCAGATGAAAAGAAACAACAAAATTCCTTAATTTTATATGAAGACACTTACATGCAAAATAATGGTGTTGATTATATTGATTCGAATGACTTTGATGTTGTAGCAATACTTGATGGAGAAATTATTTCTATTGAAGATAGTGAGGTGTATGGTAAAGTAGTTACTATTAAACATAATGATAATTTAAAATCCGTTTATTCAAATGTAACTGGTGTACTTGCAAATGTTGGTTATAAAATTAATCAAGGGGAAGTCTTCGCGATGAGTAGTAAGTCAAAAATAAGTGGAGAAAAAGAATCAATGCTTCATTTTGAGGTATATTATAAAGAAAGTCCGATTGACCCAGAAAATATGTACACTATGACAGTTAGTGATTTTCAATAATTTGACACAAGTAAAGTGTCTTTTTTCTTACAATTTTATTTTAAAAAATACACCTAAAATTTAATTTTTATGTACTAAAATAAAGTAAAAAATAAATTTAAATAAATTGCTTGACATAGTGTTTTCTATTTTATATGATAGTGCCATGTCTTTTGAAAAAAAAGCAAAAATACAGTGAGTTTATGCGTGTAATAATACGACAATTGTACGGTGTCGCCCACCGGAGTTTATGTTTACGAAAGATATTCTTGATGAATATTCAAGTACTAGAAAATATGAAATCAAATGTTTTAAAAAAATCATCGAACAAATTTTAAATTAGTTAAGAAATATGCTTTGTTCCGTTGAAAAATGACGCGTTTGGTGGTAATATAGATGTAGTTGTAATAGAAGGAGCTACAAGATGATAAATTTTGTCGTAGTAGATGATAACACTGTACATAGAAAAAGGGTTGTTGATTCCATAGTTAAAAAGATGATGAATAACTTAGTTGAATTCAATATAGTTGAGTTTCAAGATTATTCTTCTAAACTGTTGAGTTATATTGATTCTGAAAAACGTAACTGCGTATATTTTTTGGACTTAGAATTACCGAATGGTGACGGGGTAGATGTTGCAAGACACATAAGATATTCACGCAATAATTGGACAAGTCCAATAATAGTTGTTACTACACATACCTCAATGTATTATGATATTTATAGACAAAGACTTCAACTCTTAGATTTTATTGGTAAAGATTCCGATGTTGAAGCCCTTGTTTCCATAAACGTTGATGTTTGTCTTAAAATGTTTAATGTGGAGAGTTCATATAGATATGTGTATAAAGGAGTTGATAGAACAATTCCTATTGACTCAATTGATTATATAATTAGAGATGGTAGAAGAGCAAAAATAGTTGCTTCTAATGATGTATATTTCCAAAATGTTTCCATAAAAGAACTAAAAAGTAATTTCCCTGACTATTTTGTAACTTCCAGTAAGGGAGTAGTTATAAACTTGAAGAATGTTTCAAAGATAGACTGGAATGACTTTAAAGTTTATTTTAAAGATGGAAAGAGTGACTACTTAGTATCTTATAGTCACAAGAAGGAGATAATGCAATATGAATTGGCATAATCATGCTATATTATTTATATTTTCTATTTTAACGATTTTATTTTCTTGTCTTTGTTATGGAAAAATAAGCAATGATACAAGAAAAATATTTAAATTAAAAAATGTTGCTGTTTTATTAATAACATCGTTAATAATTAATGTTAATGTTAATCATAATGATGGTTATTCACGAGCTATTATAAGTTACTTGTTAATTATGTTAGATTATCATATTATTTATAATGAAAATTTTAACTTAACATTTGTTAAAGGTACTTTTTGCTATTTTATGACATTGTTATCTGAGATTGTGTTATCTGTTATATTAATACCTGCAAATATAATAAGTTTAAATGCAGTTGATAATAGTTTAGTTTTGAAAGGCATTTTTTCATTAAGTACTGTTATTCTACCTTATTTAATTTTATGTGTAGAAAATGTTAGAAAATTTGTTAATAAGGTTATTGCTGCTTTAGATAGACCCATAATTACTGGAATTGTTATGATTTCTAGTTTAATGGTTGTAGCAACGTTAGCATATAAATTTGTATCTGGTTTTTCTACGAAAGTTTATATTGATAATATTATCTTAATTATATTTTTTATATGTTTGATATCTCTTATTATATATAATAGATTTGTTATTAATAAAGAAATAAAAAAGACAGAAGATTTATTAGATTTAATAACTAAATATGAAAAGAAAAATGATGAGTATAGAGAATATAAACATGAATTATTGAATAATTTACTTGCTCTTAAAAGTATTGAAGATAAAAATTCTAAGAAATTTAATGATTCTCTTGATGAATTAATTGAACTATATAATAAGAAATCTTCAGGTGTTAAGAATATTCATAAATTGCCATCTGGTTTAAAAGGTATTGTTTATTATAAACTAAGTGATATAGACAATGATAAATATAATGTAAATGTTAGAATATCAAAACAATTGAAAATTAATTTAAATAAATTTAGTCATAAAGAATACATGTCATTATGTAAGATTATGGGTATCGTTTTAGATAATGCAATTGAGGCAATGAAAACAAGTAAAGAAAAGATATTAATGATTGATGCTTATAAAGAAAAAGACAAAGCAGTTATTGAAATAAATAATACGTTTGATAAAAGTAAAACTGATATAAACAAAATTTATAACAAAAATTATTCAACTAAGGGTAAGAATAGAGGACTAGGATTATATTTGGCTAAAATGTTATTAAAAAACTGTAAGAACTTGTCTATGGAACAAGAGATATTTGATAATGTGTTTAGTACTAGAATATATATAAATAATAAATAGGAAAGTAAATAAAAAAGTCAGGATTTGAGGAGTCCTGACTTTTTAAAAGTATTATTTGATTTGGTATTTTATTAATTGTATTAAAAGAGTTTTGAAGTTTATTATAATAAAGATTCTGGCATTTCTGGTTCATCTATATAAACGATTATACAACCAGCAGTTGCTATAGTAGCTAAGAATGCTCCAATTGCAGCTGTAACAGTAGCAAATAATTTCATATTTGGCCTCCTTTCTTCTTATAATTCTTGTAGTTGTTATATTTAACTCCAAAGAGTTTATAAGTACATGGTAGGATTAGTAATGTTTCTAGTAGTACTGATAAGAATAATGTGTTTATAATCATAGTGTTACTTTGTACTAATGAATAAATTAGATAGGAAATTGCTATAATAGTTGTAATGGTTTTGTAAACAATTCTTTTCTTTTTATTAATTAGTGGTCTTTTCTCTGTGTCTGATGGAGCATATATCATTAATAATGGTATACATATGCTATAACCAATAATTATAGCCACTTTACTTAAAGTTATATACTTTATAAGTAAAGGAATAAGTACAAATGTTGTTAATGATGTTACCCAACAATGCCATGATTTCTTCGCATGGACACCGAAACCTGTAAGTCTTATTAAACTATAGAATACAAATAATAACATTAACTCTTTAGTTATATTAAGTAAGAATGAAATGATAAATATTATTATTGTTTTAGTAATAGTTAAATATAATGACTCGATTCCGTATCTTATTTCATTAATTTTAGTATCATCATAATCATAAAATCTATTTATATTATTGATAATACCTGTTACTACTAAATTCTTCATTTCTCTCCTTTGTGTCTTCATTATAACTTTTATGACATTTTTAATGCTTATTTTGTCATTAAAATATAGATTTTTTGCATTAACTAAAAAAATATTGTTTTTTCTTTGGAAAAATGAAAGTTAGTGACAATAAAAATGTCTTTGATGACAAAAGTGATAAAAAACTTATATACATGGTAATATTGTAAGCGTGAATACAAACTTAGGTTAAAAAAGTATCATAGAAGGAGGAAAGAGTTAATGAGTAGAGGTCGTGTTAAATGGTTCAACAATGATAAGGGTTATGGCTTCATAGAATACGAAGGACTTGTAAATGAAGATATCTTTGTTCATTATTCAGCTATTGATCAAGAAGGTTATAAAACACTTAGAGAAGGTGAAATAGTTGAATTTACATTAATTGAGACAGCAAAAGGTTGTCAAGCAGTTAATGTAAGAGAAGTTAAACTTACACCAATATTATAATATCACTTTTAACGAAGTGATATTTTTTGTAAAAAATATGTGAATTTTTGAAGGACTTGTAGATAAAATATTGTATTTGTGTTATCCTTTAAGTAGGAGGAATAATATGAAATATAATATCCGTGGTAATAAAATTGATGTTACCGAAGCAATTAATAATTACATTGAGGAAAAGTTATCTAGACTTGAAAAATACTTAGATGACAATGATGAGGTTGAAGCAAAAGCAGTTATATCTGCAAGAGGTAAAGACCAAAAAGTTGAAGTTACAATATGGAGTGGAAAATATAATATAAGAGCAGAAGAAGTAAATAATGATTTATATTCTGCGATAGATTTAGTAATAGATAAATTAGAAAGACAATTCAAAAAATATAAAGGTAAAATAGCTAGTAAAAAAGCTAGAGTAGAAATTATGCCTAAAGAAATAGAAGATTACTTCGAAGAAGATGAACAAAGGATTGTTAGAAGAAAAGAAGTATTCTTAAAACCAATAGATGAAGAAGAAGCAATAACACAAATGGAATTATTAGGACATACATTCTTTGTATTTAAAAATGTAGATACTGATAAGATAAATGTTGTTTATAAAAGAAATGATGGAGATTATGGCATAATTGTGGCTAATTAATCATTGAATTGGAAAAGTAATATTCACTTTTCTTTTTTTCTTTGCTATAATAATTTTTAATGGAGATGATATAGATGAGTTTATTCAAAAATTTATTTGATTATGAAACTAAAGAGCTTAAAAAAATAAATAAATTAGAACTTCAAGTAGAAGCTTTAGATGAAGAAATGCAAAAGTTAAAAGATGTTGAGTTTAAGGCTAAAACAGAAGAATTTAAAAAGAGAATTCAAAATGGTGAAACATTAGATGATATTTTGGTTGAAGCCATTGCATTAGCACGTGAGGCTTGTTTTAGAGCAATAGGAGAGAAACCATTTCCTGTACAAATAATAGGTGGAATTGCTATTCATAGAGGTAATATTGCTGAGATGAAGACTGGTGAAGGTAAAACTTTAACAACAGTTCTTCCTGCATATTTAAATGCATTAGAAGGAAAAGGTGTACATGTAATTACAACTAATGAATATCTATCAACTCGTAATGCTGAGTGGATGAGGCCAATTTATGATTTATTAGGAGTAACAGTTGGAATCAATACAAGAGATAAGAGTCCTAAAGAGAAAAGAGAAGCATATGATGCTGATATAACTTATACAACTAATAATGAACTTGGATTTGATTATTTAAGAGATAATATGGTTGTTCATAAAGAAAATAG
>CAKONA010000003.1 GCA_934096785.1 uncultured Bacilli bacterium
ATTTAATCCTCTTTTTTGTTTTTTTGAATATGGGAATAAAATCTATGTCTAGCCAGCACTGAATTTGTACTCCCGCACAAATTCTACTATGGGAATTTCCATCCCCTTTAATGGAAATAAGATTATTAATTTGCAAATAATTTCAATTATAAATTGTAATTTATTACTTTGTTTTTTCTTTTTATGAGAAGTGCTTAGTTTCATCTTGTCAGATTTTTCTAAACCTATCCTCACTAGACATCTTAAAATAAATATTTATCAATATTCTCATCTTGGCATGCACTTATTTTTTTATAATATTTTTTATGAACACAAATACACCAATAAATGCCCCTAGTATAGTACCACCGATTGTTTTTCCTTTTTTAGAACATCTTGGACAAATTCCTATTTTATTATCGGGATTTGTAATTATATTACCACATAATTTACAAATATTCTCTCTTTTCTTTTTAAACATTATTTTCACCACTTTCTTCATTAATTGAAATAATATATATATCCTTATTTTCATTTTTAGATGTGTTGAGTAATTTTATATTCTCAACATATTCTTTTTTTAAGTTATACCACATATTTTTATCTTTTTTAGCATAAGGATAATAATCTTGAAATAAATCTACTAATGTCATTTTATTCTTTGTCCTAGGCAATGTAAAAAAATCATTCATTGTATCATTATATTTATCCAAAATCCAGTTAGCTTTCTTTTCATTTCCAAGATATTCCAATAATTGAACTTGTACGCCCACATATTTAGTTGAAATTTGTAATTCTTCAACAATAAATTTCATATATTTTTTTCTATTTAATCCAGATATTGGATTACTTAATGATTTAATAAATTGTTTTGATGTTTCTTCTATATCCGAATATACAGCTGTTAGAGCCTCATCTATATAATTGTCAGCTTCTAAATATTGCCTTTTTCTTTCTTCTAAATCCATTTCGTCCTCTGCTAACACAATAATATCTCGTGCTCTTAAAAACGGATTTACAAAATCTCTTATTTTTTCAAGTCTTATTTGATAATCTTGCATTTCTTGAATTTCAATAAGTTTATTAAATATTTCTCTTAATTGTATTTGTACTTCAAGTTTGCTCGACAAATCTTGCTGGATGTTCTTTTGTCGTTTTAATGTAATTTGATGTTTTATCTTGTTATTTTCATCTACAATTACTGCTCTTAAATTACCATCCACTTGTTTTGATTCACCTATACTATATATTCCTTTTTTTAATTTTTCTTTAATTTCAACATCTATATTATCCAAATCAGGAACCAAAATCATATCACTTTTTATTAATGTTTTACCTTTGTTTATTGCTTCTTTTACTAATCTAATTTTTGATGTTGTAATATTTTTTGCTATTTGTAAGTTAGCGCTTTTATTTTCATCTAAACACAATTGATTTATATAACCATCAAAAAAATTGCTCATTAATGCAATATCATTCTTTTTTCGGTCAACTTCTGTTTTAAATATGACAAGCGGTTTCTCTGGTATTTTTGCTATTTCATTTTTATCCATAGCGCCCACTCCTTTTTAATAAAAATATATAATTACATCATATAATTCTTTTTACTGAACAAGATTAAATCGACAAATTACTATTTATTTTTATTATCTATCAAATTTTTCATTTCTTTAAGTTTTGTTTCTAATATTTTTTTATCAATTAATTTTAACTTATATTCAGAAATCATAGTCTGAGACATGTTTTTACTAATTGAATATTCAACAACATCTTTATCTTTAGAACTACAAAGTATAACGCCAACACTTGGATTTTCTTGTTCTTTTTTTACATCTCTATCTAGTGCTTCTAAATATAAATTCATTTTTCCTAAATATTCTGCTTTAAATTCTCCTAATTTTAATTCAAATGCTACTAAACAAGATAATTCTCTGTTATAGAATAATAAGTCAATTTGGTTTCCATCTGAAAACATATATCTTTCATAATATGCTGATGATATTTGTCTATCTAATTCTCTTTTTGAATAATTATTTTTAATAGATAATTTTAAATAAAAATGTCTTTCTTCTTTGCTTTTAGCTCCACTTAATATAAGTAAATTGTTTGTCCATGACAATTGCGTCACCAGTGGTGTCGCAATCTCATCATCTTTATAAGTACTATAAAATTGAATCATACGTTCTATATTTCTTTTAGTAAATCCCTTTATGTTAGGATAATTATTTTTCATAAAATCTGATGCTTTTGTTGTTATTTTATCACCATAATTACTATTTTCTTTTAGTTCATATAGGAATTTACCAACTTCTAAATACAATAAAATCATTTCTTCATTTACTTTTCTGTAAGCATTATTTTTTCGCTTTTCAATCATTTCAATAATTTGATTAAAATTAATATCTAACATATATAATCACATCCTAAAAATAAGTTATTTGTAATCTTAAACAAATTATATCATTTAATTTGAAAACTTTATATACTTTCATTGAAATTCGTGGAAATTTTGTATATAATATTTTTAGAAAGAGAACTTAGTTCGTAACCTGTATGTGATTCGCTCCAAATTGATATTATAATCGAACATCTAGTTCGATTTTTTAAATGTATAAAACTGTGATGGTTGAATCAATTAATAATGTTATATTTTTGAATGTATTATAAAATTACTAAAAGTATTAAATGATTTGTTATATTGGATGTAGTCTGCATATTAAGTACATTACATATAGAACTAACCATTTTTTTAAGAAAAAAACTTTGTAAAACAAATGTTAATAAAATGTTAACAATTATTGCACACTTTCAAACTAAATTTGATAGATTTTTACATCAATAAATAGTATTCTTATATCAGAAAGGAAGAAGAAAATGAATTTAGGAAATAAAATAATGACATTAAGAAAAAAGAATAATATGTCACAAGAAGAATTATCAGAAAAAGTAGGAGTAACTAGACAAACAATATCAAAGTGGGAACTAGGAGAAACATGCCCAGATATATCTCAAGCCAAGAAATTATCAAATATATTTAAAGTAAGTCTAGATGAACTAACTGACAATGATGTTAATAACATAATAGTAGAAAAGGTAAGTAACACTGAAAAATTAGCAGGTATCATTATTAAAATACTAAAAGCAATTGGTATCTTTATAATATTATTTATTATATTTATGATATTCTTAATTATCTTTTTTAGTATTCCAAACATTAATACAAAAGATAACACTGTAACTGGAAAATATGAGTTAAATTGTACACTTGAAGATGAAACATACGCCTATAGTATTGAATACAACAAAAATTATCAAATAATAAGTTGTGGAGGAGATGCATTCATAAGTAATCACGCTGATGTAGAAGGCTTAGAAGATGCTAATAAAGCTTTGGCTCACATAGAAGATTACTTCAAAGACCATAATGGAAAATGCAACGTACAAGGAAACTAAACCTACAGTTTAGTAATTCAACCTTTAAGTTATAGCCTTTCTTCATATATTATGTTAAATTTAATACATGAGGAGGAAAGCATGAATAACAAAATAAAAATAACAATAATAACAATAATAAGTTTGTTAGTAGGCCTATCTATTGGACTATTAATTCATAATAATGAAAAACTACCAAAACTTCCGAAACCTGAAGTGACAGGTGGAGAAAGAGGAAAGCTTGGTATAGATAAAAATATTAATGAAGAAACTATTGATAACTACTTAAATCGTAGTGACTCAGTATATAGAGATATGAGAATGCTTAAAGATGAAGCAAACTATGAAGCAATTGGTGGAGACTCATATCTTTCAGGTACAGTAAAAGGCTTTGAAGTAGTACCATACCCATATCTAACTGAAGTAAAAGGTTTACCAGAAGCAGTAGGTAAAAGCTACACTGGTAAAACACTATTTACAGAAGTAGATGGAACATACAAACCAAACTATAAAGAATCACTAGAAATCTTGGAATATCTATTTCCAAAAGATAAAAATATATTCTTAATGTGTGGTGGCGGAGGTTATGCTGGAATGACAAAGAATCTTTTAGTTTCACTAGGCTGGGATGAAAACAAAATATATAATATAGGTGGTTACTGGTACTATAACGGAAAAAACAATATACAAATTAAAAAAGAACAAAATGGTAAAACAACATATGATTTTTGGAAAGTAATATATCACAACATAGACTTTGACAACCTAACAGAGATTAACTAATGAAAAAAATATATTACTTACTAATTTGTATATTAATTCTAATGACAACTGCCTGCACTAAACAAATAGATAAAGTAACACTTGATAATAAATACTATAATAATGGAGAATTCATAAATGTAAATAGTGAAGAACTATCTTCCTTAGAAGATGACTCATTCATATTATACACATATAATAATTATTGTGCATTCGCAAAACCATGTGAAGATGTATTTAAAGAATTCATGACAAAATATAAAATAGATTTTCTTTCAATAAAGTTTGAAGACTTCAAAAATACAAAATACTATAATAAAATTAAGTATGCACCATCTATAATTATTATAAACAAAGGAAAAATTATTTCTTATTTAGATCCTAATAGTGATGATGATTTAAACAAATATCAAGATTTTAATGATTTTGAAACATGGCTAACAAAATATATAGAAATATCAAACAATTAAGCAAGACGAAAAAGTTTTGCTTTTTTCTTTACACTTTTTACATTTTATTAAAAAAAATATTGACCGGCACTAACACACGACATATATAAATAAAGTATAATTATATTAAGAAAGGAAAGTGTTATAAAAAAGAAAATCTTATTAGGAATAATAATCATTGCAGCAGTAGTTCTTACTATCTATGGAGGCCTATTAATTAAAAGACAAATAGATATTAAGAATGAAAACAACGAAATCAAGAAAGATAGTAAAGTATTATTAGCTTACTTTTCAGCACAAGGACATACTGATTATGTAGCCAAAGAAATCGCAAAGAATCTAAGTGCTGACCTATTTCTTATTGAACCAAAAGAAGAATACACTAGCGAAGATTTAAACTACAATGATAGTAATTCGAGAGTTTCAAGAGAACATAATGATGAATCTTTAAGAAACATAGAACTCGTAACATCAAAGATTGAAAATATTAATGAGTATGACACTATATTAATTGGTTACCCAATATGGTGGGGTATAGCCGCATGGCCAGTAAATACCTTTGTAGCGTCTAATGACTTTACTAATAAAACGGTTATACCATTCTGTACTTTAGCATCCAGTTCACTTGGTAAAAGTGGAAAGTTATTATTAGAACTATCTGGAACTGGTAATTGGTTAGATGGACATAGATTCTCATCTAATGCTAGTGAAGCAGAAATAAAAGAATGGACAAACAAAATAAAAGGAGAAAACAATGAATAAAACAATAATATGCTATTTTTCAGCAACCGGAACAACTAAAAATATTGCTGAAAAACTATCAAAAATTATAAATACAGACACTTTTGAAATAGAGCCTGTACAAAAATACACAGCTGAAGACTTAGACTGGACAAATAAACAAAGTAGAACAACACTTGAAATGGAAGATGAATCTTCAAGACCAGAAATTAAAAACAAACTTGAAAACATAAACGACTACAAAAACATAATAATTGGCTTTCCAGTATTGTGGTACAAAGAACCAACCATCATAGATACTTTTATCGAAGAAAATCACTTAACTAACAAAAACATCTATGTTTATGTAACATCAGGTGGTTCAACAATAGCTGGAAGTCTAAAACATATGAAAGAAAAGTATCCACATCTTAACTTTATAAGTGGAAAAACATTAAATAATATAAACGAAGAAGAAATAAAAGGATGGTTAGAATGATAAAACAAACTGCAGGTAGAGATATTTAGGAACAGTAGCTCCAGAATTCGCAAGACTAAATGATGATGTGCTATTCGGAGAAATATGGAGTAGAGAAGATAAACTTTCATTAAAAGAAAGAAGTATGATAACTATATCAGCCTTATGGCACAAGGCCTATTCCCACAAGTTAAATCTCGCATCATAATGGGTAAAAAGCATGGAATAACAAAAGAAGAAATGGTAGAAATCGTAACACAACTAGGTTTCTACTGCTCATGGGCATCTTCCTGGAACGTATTTCCAATGATAGAAGAAGTCTACGAAGACAAATAAAAAGAAATGCTACTTAACATTTCTAATAGTTAATGACTTAATAAAATTAGCTTCTTCTTCTTTAGCAGACTTTTCATAATCCATCTCAGGATAAGAAGAACCAATATAAGGATACAAATCAATACCATGTTTAAATTCATGAATGTTTATAAGCATAGTTTTAAGATTAACAATAGATGGAACACATATAAGTAAACTCTTTAAAGTTCCATCTTCCTCTTTTGGAAAACAACCATAAAAATCATAGTCACCACTAGGTGCATCAATAACCTTGGTATGCTCCAATAGATAATATATTGCTTCCTTATTCCTATAATAATATAATAAGTCTTCATCACTCAAGGTAAGACCAACAACTTCATTCTTGATAGAGTCACTTGTTAATAAAGAAGAAACATTCTTGTTGGAAAATACACATCTTCTACCAAGTCTAACATCATCAAGATAATCACTTATAAGAGATTCAAAATATAAAAAAGTTCTTTCATTTTGAAAATCAATCTTATTAAGTAATTCATCAAGCATGTCTTCATCTTTAATTTTATCTAAGTTATTAATTATATATTTAAGAATAGAATTTTCTTCTCTAGTTATATCAAAGTACTTTTTTAACTTACTTATAAGTCTACGTCTATTTTCACTATCTTCATCATGAATCATAGACACAATATATGCAAAAAGATAATCTTTAGCTAAAGATAAAAATTCTAATCTGTTTAATTGTCTATATTTTTTAAGTTCACTTTCCATAAAACACCACCTAGTAATTAATTATTATAGACAAAATATATCTAAAAAGTAAAGGAGAATTTATGAATAAAGAAGAATTTAATAAAGAAAATGTATTTGGTTTAGGTAGTGAGAATATAGAATACGCTAAGTATTTTATCGGAAAGAGCTATTTAAATCCACTTACCAATCCTAAAGAAACAGTTTTTATGGCAAATGTAACTTTTGAACCATCTTGTCGTAATAATTGGCATATTCATCATGGCTCTAAAGGCGGAGGTCAAATATTAATTTGTACTGCTGATAGTGGATGGTACCAAGAAGAAGGAAAAGAAGCAGTAAGCTTAGAACCAGGTACAGTTATAACAATTCCTCCTAACGTAAAACATTGGCATGGTGCTAAAAAAGACTCATGGTTTAGCCACATCGCAGTAGAAGTGCCAGGGTATAACACTAGAAATGAATGGTGTGAACCAGTAACAGATGAAGAATATGAAAAATTAGGTAAATAAAACAAATGATTGAAGAAAAACACAAAGAAATAATTGATATTGCTAAAGAATACATGAGTTCTATAAAAGATAATGAACTCAATACAGCTCATATGATAGATGTAGTTAATTACACTAAAGACTTCTAGAACACATAGACGCTGATAAAGAAGTTTGTATTATTAGTGCTTATTGGCATGACACAGGAAGAACCAAACTAAATGAAGGACACGAAAAATTATCATCAGAAATGCTAGAAGAAGAATTAAGAAAACGTAACTACAACGAAGACTTTATAATCAAATGTAAAAAAGCAATAGAAAACCATAAATGGAACATGAGACCAGAAACAGTCGAAGGATTAATCATAAAAGATGCAGACAAACTAGCATGGCTAGGAAAAGAAAGATGGACATCTTGCCTAAATACAAAACAAGAACTAAACGATATAATTAATCTACTACCACAGTTAAGAGATAACATTCTACATTTTGAAGAATCTAAAAGAATATACGATAGAGACATTATCAATCTAGTTAATATTCTTTATAATAATATTTATAAGTAAATAAAAATGAAAGATAAAGAAAAAGCAAGAGATGCCCACATCAAATGGGAAAAAGAAAATGGCTATGACACATACGAAGACTGGGAAAAAGAGAAGAATAAGTAGTTTAGTTTTTTAAAATTCAATACAAAATAAAAACGAATGAGTGGTATGTGCAAAATTTGCACATACCACTAGACATGGCACTATAACAAATAAAACTCGGACAAAAAAATAAAAGAAGAACTAGATAGTTCAACTGTTGCAAATTTTGCAACAATTCAAAAAGAGGAGAATAGAATAATAATAGAATTAAAAAACTGATACTTTTTAAATGCTATTTGAAGTGTTTTACAAAGTTTTGTCTTACCATAATAATAGGAGGATAAAACAATGAAAAATGAAATAGTATTATTTGAAAATCAAAATGTTAAACTACAAGTTAATATGAAGGATGAAACAGTATGGCTCTCTTTAGAACAAATGACCGAATTATTTGGTAGAGATAAATCTGTTATTTCAAGGCACATAAAAAATGCATTAAAAGAAGAGGTAGATAGTTCAGTTGTTGCAAAATTTGCAACAACTGCAAAAGATGGTAAAACTTATCAAGTTGATTACTATAATTTGGATATGATTATAAGTGTCGGTTATCGCGTTAAATCGCAAAATGGTATCATCTTTAGAAGATGGGCAAACAAAATACTAAAAGACTATATGATTAAAGGTTATGCAGTAAATCAAAAAAGATTGGAATATTTAGAGAAAACAGTTAAACTTATAGATATTGCTAATAGAATAGATGAAAAGTTAAATGATGGTGATGCAGGAAAAATATTAAAAGTAATAGGAAATTATTCAAAAGCACTTAATCTTTTAGATGATTACGACCATAAAACATTATCAAAGCCTAAAGGAAGTAATAGTAAAGAACAAATTAAATATAAAGAATGTATAAATATTGTTAATAAATTAAGGTTTAATGAAGAAAGTGACATTTTTGCTATTGAAAGAGATAAAGGATTAGAAGCAATAATAGGTGATATTTATCAAACGTTTGATGGCGATGATGTTTATAAAAGTATCGAAGAAAAAGCATCTAATTTTCTATACATGATTATTAAAAATCACGTCTTTATTGATGGAAATAAAAGAATAGCAGCGACTTTATTTATATATTTTTTAAATTTTTATGGTATATTGAATAAAGATAATAATCAAATAATTGACAATAACACACTAGCAGCAATAACACTTTTAGTAGCACAGTCTAATCCAAAAGAAAAAGAAGTTATGATTGATTTAATTATGAATTTTTTAAATTAAAAATCTATAGAAAGAAGGGAAAAACATGAACAAAACATTAATAGTATATTATTCATATACAGGAAATACAAAGAAAATAGCGAACATAATAAAAGACAAACTAAACTGTGATATTTTAGAACTAATACCAAAAGTTCCTTACAGCAAAGATTATCAAACCGTAGTAGATGAAGAACAAAGAATGGAAGGTGCTAATCACTTAAGAGAATATGAAAGCATCAATATAAACTTAAATGATTATGGCACAATAATAATTGGTACTCCAGTATGGTGGTATAGAGAAACACCAGTTATAAGAACATTCTTAAAAGAAAATGATTTATCAAACAAAAGAATAATCCCATTCGCAACAAACGCAGGATGGCTAGGTAAAACATTTATAGAAATTAAGAACATGTGTCCAAACACAAAAGTAGATAGTGAAATGAACATAGTTTTTAAAAGTTATAGTGATGAACTAGTAACACCACTAAGTGAAATAGAAAACTGTATTGATAAAATTAATTAGGTATGGAAACGTACCTTTTTATATTGATATAATTTTTAAATATGCTATAATAATTTTCAATAGAAAGAGGCGAAAAATATGATAAAAGGTTATCCAATTAAATATTCAATATTACCATTAAATCCAACCAAAGGATCAAGAAATTATGGATTAAAATGTAAAGAAGATGAAATAGAAGGATACATTGTATCAAAGTGTTATGTTATATCATGTACAGTGAATTATTATTATAAAGATGAACCTAACCTTATGTACGAAATAATATTCCCGTATGAAAAATATGGAAGCTTTAAAGAAAACGAAAAAAAATATCTAGAAGCTTCAAATACAGGTATGCCAATGGGTGATGATTATATTGGACGTACTACACTAGTAACTAGATTATATGATACTTATGAAGAAGCACAGGAAGCAGCTGCTATCGCAAATGATCATCTTTTAGATATGAAATTAGCTAAACACTCTCCAACTACAACAACTTCACAATATAGAGAACAATGCAAAGAAATTATACAAAAGTTTAAAAATGATTTAAAAACTTGCAAAAAGTATGAAGAATTAATCACATCTTTGACAAAAAATATGAATGTGAAAAGATATTATGGTTTCATAGACAAGCCAACTGAAGTAATATATACAGTTAAACCTGGAGATTCTCTATACACTATCGCAAAAGAACACGGGCTAACTGTCGGAGAAATAATGGAATTAAACCCACTTCCAAATAATAAATTAGAATCAGGTAAAGTGTTAAGATTAACACCTCCACTACAAAAATAAAGAAAGGAAACAACATGAAAGAAGGATATCCAATAAAATATGGAGTATTAGAACTAAAAGCATATGAAGATCCACATAATATTTGTTCACACGAAAGAGTTGAAGGATACATTGTATCAAAGTGTTCAGTTATTAGAAGTGAAACAATATATGGAATAAATGAAGAAGATACAATCACAAGATATGAAGTAATCTTCCCATGTAAAAATTATAATGACTATAAAAAAGGTTGGAGAAACTATACTCCAAAAATAACTATTCCAAAAGAAGAAGTAGACCATAGATGGACAACAACATCAACAATTTATGTATTTAATACAGAGAAGGAAGCAACTGCAGTAGCTAAAAAATTAAACGATGCTTTATGGCAAAGAACGTTATTCAATTTATCAAAATTAGATAAAGAAGAATTTAGAGATGAATACAAATCAGCAATTGATAAATATAGAAGCAATTTAAAAGATTGTGGAAGTTTTGAAAGAGTATTAACAAAAGCAACAGAAGACTTAGAAATAACATCAAATGAAAAAGCTCCTATTCAAAAGCAAAAAATATTAATATAATTCTAACGACTAGAAATGGTCGTTTTTTCTTTATATAAAAACTATTTTGTTATATAATAATATTAGGTGAACAAAATGGATAGAATGAATGAAATAATTGAACTTTTAAATAAATATTCTTATGAGTATTATACACTTGACAAACCAACAGTGGAAGATGCTGAATATGATAGATTAATGCAAGAGTTAATAAGAATAGAGTCTAGTCACCCTGAATGGGTAAGACTTGATTCACCTACTAGGAAAATAGGTGGAGAAGTAATATCAGAGTTTAAAAAAGTAACTCATAAAGTACCTATGATGAGTTTAGGAAACGTATTTAATGAAGAAGAAATACGTGATTTTGATGAGAAAGTATCTAAAGTATTTCCAAATCATGAATACGTTTGTGAACTTAAAATAGATGGTCTTGCATTTAATTTAGAATACATTGATGGAGTATTTACACAGGCAGCAACTAGAGGTAATGGAACAGTTGGAGAAGATATAACTCATAATGTTAAAACTATTAAATCAATTCCTCACGTATTAAAAGAAAAAGTAAGCTTAGACATACGTGGAGAAATCTACATGAGTAAAAAAAGTTTCAACAAATTAAATGAAAGACAAAAGGAAAAAGGAGATAATCTATTTCAAAATCCAAGAAATGCAGCAGCAGGTTCTATAAGACAACTTGATTCAAGCGTAGCTGCTAGTAGAGGATTAGATGTATTCTTATATCATTATCCAGAAACACCATTTAAAACTCATTATGAAACTTTAATGTATATGAAAAGACTAGGATTTGTAGTAAATCCAAATATTAGATTATGCAAAAACATTGATGAAGTCTTAAAATACATTGAAGAATGGACTGAAAAAAGAGACAGTCTTCCATATGAAATAGATGGTATAGTTATCAAAGTAAATGATATTGCACAGCAAAGAGAATTAGGTTTCACTGCGAAAGTTCCAAAATGGGCAACAGCATATAAGTTCCCTCCAGAACATGTATTAACAAAACTAACAGACATCATTTTTACAGTAGGAAGAACTGGTCAAATAACACCAAATGCAGTACTTGAACCAGTAAGAGTTATGGGAAGTACAATAAGTAGAGCAACTCTTCATAATAGTGACTACTGTATAGAAAAAGACATAAGAGTAGGTGACTACGTATACATCTATAAAGCAGGAGATGTAATCCCAGCAGTAGACAAAGTTGAATTAAAAAGAAGAACAGGAAATGAAAAGCCATTCGAAATGATAAAATACTGTCCAATGTGTGGAAGTGAGTTAGTAAAAAAAGATGGTATGGTAGACTACTTCTGTGAAAATATACATTGTCCAGCACGTAAAATAGAATCATTAATTCACTTTGTATCAAGAGAAGCAATGAACATCTTAGGTCTAGGAGACAGAATAATGGAAGATTTCTTCAACTACGGATACATCAAAAAATTCAGTGACATCTATAAATTAGATAGATACAAAGAAGAACTAACTCTACTAGAAGGTTTTGGAAACAAAAGTGTAGATGCAATCCTAAAAAGTATCGAAGACTCAAAACAAAACTCATTAGATAGACTATTATTCGCACTTGGAATAAATGGTATTGGAGCTAAAACAGCAAGACTTCTATGTAAATACTACACATCAATAGACTCACTAATGGACGCAACAAAAGAAGAACTTTCTAGCATTAAAGACATCGGAAAAATCTTATCAGTAAATATAACAGAATACTTCAGTGATGAAAAAAATCTAAATGAAATAGAAGAATTAAGAAAACTTGGAGTAAATATGACATATAATGGTAAAAAGATGATAGAAGATGTAAACTTCAAGGATAAAAGATTCGTAATAACAGGTTCATTTGATAACATTACTCGTGATGAAATAAAAGAATTCATAGAAGAACGAGGAGGATTAACAAGCGACTCAGTAAGTAAAAAGACAGATATAGTTCTAGTCGGAGACTCTTCAGGAAGCAAAAGAGACAAAGCGTTAGAACTTAATATTCCTATATGGAATCAAGAAAAATTATTTGAGGTTATGGGAATAGTGGAAAAATAGAATAAAATATAGTATAATTAATAAAGCCAAGGGAAGGTGTTTAAAAATATGGAAAAAGTAAAAGCAAAAAAAATAAGACGTAATCAAGATAATAAAGTATTATGGGTTTTACTTGGAATTTTAGTAGTGTGTTTCCTAGCAATTGGAATTCTATTCTATAGATACTTCTATGCAGGAACTAGTTCATCAAAATATGGTGAAAGATTAGATGGAATAGATAATTATCCATTAAGTAAAACTTTAGAAGATGATGTAAAAAAATTATATTCAAGTGAATCATCAGTAGACAAAGCTACAGTAACAGTTGAAGGAAAAATAATATATATAACTATAGACTTCAAAGACTCATTAAAAGTTAGTCAAGCAGAAGATTTAGCTATCAAATCATTAGAAACAATAGGTGAAAAAAATCTAACATTCTATGATGTACAATATATATTAAATTATACTGGTACTGAAGAAAATAAAAATTATCCAGTATTTGGTTCAAAAAGTGCTAAAAGTTTGAAGGTAGTTTGGTGATATCATGAAGGGAAGTAATAAAAAACGTAAAAATGTAATAATAGCATTCACTATTGCATTATTCCTAATTGTAGGATTCTTTGCAACTCTATATTACATTACAAGCACAGTAAATAACTATTCTTATTCAGAAAAAAAATGGATAAATGATAACAAAGATAAAGCACTAGATGTATACGTAGAAAATAACCTACCAGTATTCTCAAATAATGGAGAAGGTGTTTACTACGAATATTTAAAAGCATTAAAAGAAAATACAGGACTTTCAATTGAAACAACATCTACAGATAACACTGAAGTTAAACTAAATAATAAGACAAATCCAGATCCTGAAGACATAGTAATCTTCAAAGATCATTACGTAGTTATAGGCAAAAAAGATAGTGTAAATAAACTATCAGACTTATCTAATAAATCATTAGGTGTTATGTCAAGAGACAAAGAAACAATAGAAAGATACCTAACAGAATATCAAAATATAAAAACAAAAGGATATTCATCATTTGAACAATTAGAGTCAGATTATAGAAGCAACTCTATAGATTATATGATAATACCTATGTATAAGTACCTAGATTCAATAGTAAAAAATGACTATGAAATAATATTCCATGTAGATGGCTTATACTCATACTACTGCATAGATTTACCTGAAGGAAATGAAACACTATCTAATATATTCAGTAAATTCTATTATAGATGGGAAAGTACATCAGCATCAAAGATAAATGATTATTTCTTAGATATTTATTACACTACAAAGAACTATACTGAAATAGAAAAAGAATCAATAACAAATGAAGACCTAATTGTAGGATACATTGATAATCTTCCATACGAAGGAATGATTAGAAGAAACTTCACAGGTCTTACAGATACATACCTTTCAAAGTTCGCTGATATGACTGGTGTTACATATAAATATATTAAATATAGTGATACTAAAGAGTTAGCTGAAGCACTTGATAATAAAAAAGTAGATTTAGCATTAAATTACTACTCACTAGGAAACAAAAACTACACAAGTAGTAGAACGTTAGGCCCAACCGAATACGTAGTAATTGCACATGTAGACAATAACCTAGTAGTAAACTCACTATATAGTCTTAACAATACAGAAGTAAGCATGCTTTCAAATATGAACTTAAAATACAACATGGCAAGTAAAAACCTATTTGAAATAAAAGATTATGCCAATGTTAAAACAATGCTTAAAAACGTAGATTCATCTTCAGTAATAATAATTGAAAAAGAAGTATATGATTACTACAAAGATAAAGAACTTAAAAACTATAGTATAAGATACATAGATAAAGTAAAACTAAATAATTCATTCTTACTAAATAATGATAATAAGGCATTTAATAGATTATTTGATTTCTACCTAAGTACATTAAGTTCAAGTGAAATAAAAAATGACACAGTAGCTGGAGTAATAGAAACACTTAAAAACAATAGAGTATTCAATTTCATAATGAGTAATTTAATATGGATAACAATAGCTCTATTAATAATAGCATTCATAATATATGGAATTACAAAGAAAGCGCTTACTACAAAGAAAGCTAAAAAAGAAGATAGATTATACTACTTCGACTCAATGACAAATCTTAAAAATAGAAATTACTTAAATGATAATATTGACTTATGGAGTTCAAATAAAGTATATCCACAAGCAGTAATAGTAATTGACATTAACTCATTAAAAACATTAAATGATAAATATGGTCATGAAGCAGGAGATAATCAAATAAAAGCTGTCGCAAGTGTACTTATTAAAACACAAAGAGACAACTCTGAAATAATGAGAACAGATGGAGATGAATTCATTATCTACTTAATCGGATATGATGAAAAGAAAGTAGGATCTTACCTACATAAACTAAATAGAGAATTAAATTCATCACTTCCTAATAAAGATTGTACAGTATCACTTGGTTACTCAATGATTACTAATGAACAAACAACAATAGATGATGCTATAAATGATTCACTAGCAATGATTAAAAAATCAAAAGGAAACATGTAATGAAAGAAAAGATAAATGAACTTTATAACTTGTTTTTTGGAAAAGAATTAGGTGTACTTCCAGGTAACTTAGCATATTCATTCTTTATGGCTTTAATACCTTTACTTACACTTATATTCTTCTTCCTCACACAGTTTAATCTTCCATTAGATATAATACAAAACTTCCTAAGAGAGACATTTCCAAGTGGAGTAGTAGAACTAGTACAACCAATATTTACAGACCAAATAACATTAAGTAGCGTAATAACACTTATAATAGGACTTGTCATTTCAGCAAATGGTTGTCAAGCAATAATACTAGCAAGTAATACAATATTTGAAGTAGAGAATTCATCATACCTAAGAAGATTTATAAAATCAGTAATACTTACATTCTGTATAATATTGTTGTTTGCATTCATTGTAATAGTTCCATTATTTGGTAAATCAATATTAGCACTTATTGGTACATTTACAGACGTTCTTACTAAGTATGATACACTAATAAGTACAATCTATGTAATATTACAAGTACCAGTATCATTAATATTCGTATACTTCTTTATTAAACTAGTGTATACAATTGCTCCAGATGAAAACATACCAAGCAAATACATGACAAAAGGAGCAATATTTACAACAATAAGCTGGTTACTTCTAACAAAATTATTCTCATATTACATAAACAATATAGCTAAATACGATTTAATATATGGAAACCTTGCTAACATAGTTATATTATTAATATGGTTCTATGGACTAGCATATGTATTTGTAATAGGACTTTATCTAAACAAACATAATACAGAAGCAAACATAGAAAAAACAAATACAATAAAACTAGAAGAAATAAGAAAAAAAGTAAAAGATACAAAAGAAAGTAAAAAATAGTGTCAAGTTCGACATTATTTTTATTTTACAAATGATATAGTTTATATGGTGATGAAGAATGCTTAAAGTAAAAGTAATAGATGAAAATCATGAAAAAGACTTAGAAAGGAGTATAAATACATTTTTAATATCAGGAACTTATGATATAATA
>CAKONA010000004.1 GCA_934096785.1 uncultured Bacilli bacterium
AACCAATAGATAAACTAGGAAATGCCTTAAATAGTCAAGCATACTACTCAATAAATGATGTAGATATTCTTCTTCTAGTAGTAGATGCAAGTACACCAAAAGGTAAAGGAGACGCATTCATATTAAATAAACTACAAACTGTTAAAAAACCAGTATTCCTAATACTAAATAAAATAGACAAACTAACAGATAATGAAATACTACTTAAAATAACAGAATATAAAAACGAATATGAATTCGCAGAAATAATACCAGTATCAGCTCTTAAAAATGATAATGTTGATAGACTAATAAAAGTATTAAAAGAATATCTTCCTGATAATGTAAAATACTTCCCAGGTAATGAAACAACAACCGCCGAAATGGACTTTAGATTATCAGAAATAGTACGTGAAAAAATATTTATTCACACTAATGAAGAAGTACCACATTCAATTTCTTGTAAACTAACTGGATACGAAGAAAAAAACAATATCGCATACGTATACATAGATATAATTGTAGATAGAGAATCACTTCGTAAAATAATCGTAGGCGCAAATGGAAACATGATAAAAACAATAGGCCACGAAGCAAGAATAGATATGGAAGGCATTTTAGGTAAAAAAGTATACCTAGAACTATATTGTAAAACAATAAAAAAATGGAGAGAAAAAGACAAATACATAAAAGATCTAGGATATTTACTAAAAGATGAATAAATAATTTAATTTTCCTGCAATATAATATTGTAAGGAGAAAACAAATGACAAAAAAAGAAGCATGGAAAAAATTTAAAGAAACAGGTAAGATAGAATATTACTTAGAATATAAGAAAGGACAGTAGCATAAAGAAATAATCTTTATGCTTTTATGACAGTATGAAGATTATAAGCACAAGAGGTATAGTAGTAAGTACAACACCATTCAAAGAAACAAGCAAAATAATAAACATTTTTACAGAAGACATGGGTGTAATCGGATGCATTTCAAAAGGATGCAAAAGCCTTAAAAGCAAACTAAGACTACCAAGTGAAAAATTCGCATATGGAACATTCCATCTTTATTACAATGAAAAAGGACTTTCTACATTAATCGAAGGAGATATAGAAAACTACTTTCTTAATATTAAAAGTGATATATTAAAAATAAGTTACTTGTCTTATATATGTGAACTTGCTGTTTATGTATACAAAGAATCAGAAAGTAACGAAGTATTCAAATTAATGGAAGATGCAATCCTAAAAATAGAAGAAAATCATAATCCTATGATAATAACAAATATTTTAGAACTGCAATACTTAAACTACATAGGTATTAACCTAAATCTAGACGAATGTGTTAAATGTGGTAGTTCTAAAGTTGTAACACTTTCTATGTCAAAAGGAGGATACATCTGTTCAAAATGTAGAGAAAATGAACCACTAGTAGATGAAAAAGTATTGAAACTTCTAAGGCTTTATTATTACGTAGATATATCTAAAATAACAAACCTAGATATAGATGATGCCACATCAAAAACAATAAACCAAATACTATGTGAATACTACGATGAATACTCAGGAGTAAGACTAAAAAGTAAGAAATTTTTACGTGAACTAGAATAGGATAAAAACTATTCTTTTTATATTGAATAAAGTATCATTTAAATGTATAATTGCATTAGAGGTTTTGCATTTTAAAAGTTGAAAGAAATGGAGGTAAATATGATAACAGCGAAACAAACAGCAGAATACTTTATTTCAAAAGATCCTGAAAGAAAGTTATTCAATTATAATGTTATTACCTACAATGGAAGAAAATTCTATGAAGGTAACGCAAGAATTAATAAATATCTATTTTTAGCACAAGTTGTTCATTTAGCAAAGTATAACAAAAAATTATTTAAAGATGATTTCACCGCATATGATAATGGACCAGTTATTGAAACGATTATGAATTCATATGGTAGACTAACTGCGAATGATAACATTAATGAAACCGACAAGATTTTTCTAGATAAAAATTTATTTTTCATTGGAAAACGCTTCATGCGAAGAATTTATAGACATAACACATGAAGACCCTGAATGGAAAAAACTAAGCAAAGAAACATACAATGCTCCAAAAATGAATCTAGAAAAATACATTGATGAATACAAAAAAAGATACAAAGGATTAATTGAGGCATTAAAGATATAAGTCTTGAAGTAGGTCAAATACTTTGGCTAAAGGTTAGATATCAAATTGACAAAGTATCTGATGTAAAACATCCAATGTTAATCGCAGAAATTAACAAAGAATATATAGAAGTAATCGCAATTGATAAAACATCAGGTAGATTACAAAATCTATACTATCCATATAATAAATATATCAACAGTGAAAATCCTAAAGAAACAGTGTTATATGAAGATAGTTATGCTCAGTTAAATACTAAACTAACAATAGACAATTTTAAAGAATTAACAAAATAAAGAAAAACTACGGACACCTTATCAATGAATAAATTAAATGAGTTATTAAATGATTATAAAGAATATCAAAGTAATAACAAAATAAGAGAAGAAAGAATAGTTCATATGACTAAATCTGAAATAATAAACTTAAACAAGAAATAGTCATGCTATTCTTTTAATTTGCCTAAAAATAATGTATACTTTATAGTAGAGGTAGTTTATGAATGATATAGATAAAAAATTAGAAGAGCTAAAGAAAGAATATGAAAAGAATCCAACTGAAACATTAAATACTATTAATGAAACAATTCTAAATTTAAAGAATGATAATAAGAAGAGTGAGAGTTTATTTGAACTAAAAGAAGTAAAAAAAGTTCCATATATAATTGGTATTTATGCAGTAATTATCTTATTAATAGGAATAGTTAATTTAATGTATGAAGGAGGAAATATTCTTAATTATTATTTTGGTGCTATATTCCTTTTAGCAGGACTATTCATTGGACTATTTGTTCCGATGTTTGGACTTATATTCTTATTTTCGCATGGCGGTGCAGGATTCGTAGTAATGAATATGAATGTTATATCATCAGTTTGGAAGGCTAGAGTATCAAATACTAATTTACCAGATGTGAAACTAGTAATATTATTTTCTTTACTACTATTAGTAGCAGGAGTAATTCTAACAATTCTTTATAATTTAAATAAAAAATTCAAAGATAAGAACTCAAACTTAATACTAATATTAGCCCTAATACTATCATCAATTTTAATTATTCAATTGACACCAATAATATATAATATAAACATTTAATTCTGAGGAAATTTTCCTCGTTTTCTTTTTCACGAAAATTTCAAAAAAAATTAGCACTTATGTATTGACATTGCTAAAATTGCATACTATAATAGTACTAGCACTAAAAGGAAAGGAGTGCTAAAGGAGGTATAATGTGATAGGAAGTAGACAAAAAGAACTATTAAGAGCAATAGTTGAAGAATATGTAAAAACTGCAAGACCTGTTGGAAGCAAATCATTATGTAAAAAGTTTAAATGTTCTAGTGCTACTATCAGAAATGATATGGCTGCTCTTGAAGATTTAGGATACTTAGAAAAAACACATATATCTTCAGGTAGAGTTCCATCTGAAAATGGATACAGATATTATGTTGATAACTTAATGGAACCAAGAAAAATTAGTGGAGAAGATATGCTTAAACTTCAAACTATATTTAACAACAACGAGCTTGCATTAAGTGATGCGATAAGTAAAAGTTTAGAAATTATAAGCGATATGACAAACTACACTTCAGTTATTCTTGGAAAAGAATCAAGTGACAACAAATTACAAAGAGTAGAAGTTGTTCCAATAACAAGTAGACAACTAATCGCAATAGTAATTACAGACAAAGGACATGTTGAAAACAAGAATATAACTCTTGAAGAAAACATTCCAGTCGAAGAAATATCTAAAACCACAGAGTTACTTAACAAAATGTTAATTGGGACGCCTATAGATGAAGTTCCTAGTAAGTTAGAATTTGAAATAAAACCAATAATTGGTAATTACATTCAAAACTATGAAGTTGTATACAATGCATTTTATAGTGCACTTACAACCTTTGCAAATGAAAGGGACGTTAAATTTACAGGTAAAGCCAATATATTAAAACAACCAGAGTTCGGAACAGTTGATGATGTTAAAAACATTATAAGTAAATTTGAAAGCAATGATATGGTGAGTAAAATTGAAGAAACTAACGACGAGGTTAAAGTATATATTGGTAGCGAATCTGAAATAGATGACAATGTTACAGTAGTTAAAACAAAGTACAATGCTGGTGGAAGAGAAGGCACAATAGCTGTAATAGGTCCAAAAAGAATGGAATACGAAAGAGTAGTAAATATGCTTGAATATCTAAAAGAAAACATAGAGAAAAAGTATAATAATAAATGAACAAAAGGAGATAATAAATGGCTAAAAAACATAAAGACGAAGAAATAAAAAATAACAAAGTGAACGAAAACAACGAAACACACGAAGAAACAAAAACAGAAGAAAGTAGTTGCGGAGGTTCATGTAATGGATGTTCAGGCTGTGGAACAGTAGACCCAGAAATGGTAATCCAAATTCTAGAAGGAAGAAATAAAGAATTAGAAGAAAAATATATGCGTTTACAAGCAGAATATTTAAACTTCAAAACTAGAACACAAAGTGAAATAAGTAAAATGCTTCAATACGAAGGTGAAGGATTCATAAAAGAAATACTTACTATTAAAGACAATCTTGAAAGAGCAGTCATGATGGATGATAATGATTTATCAGACGAAGTAAGCAAATTCTTAAGTGGATTTAAAATGATTCTAGGTAATCTTACTGCTTTATTAGATAAATTCGAAGTAAAAGAAGTAGAATGCTTAGGACTTGAGTTTGACCCTCATGTAGCAGAAGCAGTACTTACTGAACATGATGAAAACAAACCTGAAAATGTAGTACTTGAAGTACTAACAAAAGGTTACAAATACAAAGATAAATTAATTAGACCAGCAATGGTTAAAGTAAATAAATAAGGAGAGATGATAATTTATGGCAAAGATAAATAAAGTTATAGGTATAGATTTAGGTACAACAAACAGTTGTGTTGCTGTACTAGAAGGTGGAGAACCTAAGGTTATCCCAAATGCTGAAGGAAATAGAACAACACCTTCAGTAGTAAGTTTTAAAAATGGAGAAGTAAGAGTAGGAGACGTTGCAAAACGTGAAGCTCAAACTTCAACAAACGTTATTAGTTCTATTAAGAGATTAATGGGTACTAGTGAAAAAGTAGAAGCAGAAGGAAAGAAATATACACCAGAAGAAATAAGTGCTAAAATTCTTATGAACTTAAAAGAAACAGCAGAAGCTTATTTAGGTGGAGAAGTAACTAAAGCAGTTATTACAGTTCCAGCATACTTCAACGATGCTCAAAGACAAGCAACTAAAAATGCAGGTAAAATCGCAGGATTAGATGTTGAAAGAATCATAAATGAACCAACAGCTGCTGCACTTGCTTACGGACTTGATAAACAAGAAAACGCTCATACAGTTCTTGTATACGACCTAGGTGGTGGAACATTCGATGTTTCAATCTTAGAATTAGGTGATGGTGTATTCGAAGTTAAAGCTACAAGTGGTAACAACCATTTAGGTGGAGATGATTTCGATAAAGCAATCATGGATTATATTATAAGTGAATTCAAAAAAGAAAATGGAATTGACTTATCTAAAGATAAACTTGCTATGCAAAGACTAAAAGAAGGAGCAGAAAAAGCTAAAAAAGACTTAAGTGGTGTTAAGACTACACAAATTAGTTTACCATTCATCACTCAAGGAGAAAATGGTCCATTACACGTAGATATGACATTAACAAGAGCTAAATTTGAAGAATTAATTAGCGACTTAGTAGAATCTACTAGAAAACCAGTAAGAGACGCCCTAAAAGAAGCTAAATTAACTAAGAACGACATTGATAAAGTATTACTTGTTGGTGGTTCTACAAGAATACCATGTGTTCAAGATTTAGTTAAAGAAGAATTAGGAAAAGAAGGAAGTAAAGAAGTTAACCCAGATGAAGTAGTTGCTATGGGTGCTGCTATTCAAGGTGGTGTATTAACTGGAGAAGTTAACGACTTAGTATTACTAGATGTTACACCTCTATCATTAGGTATTGAAACATTAGGAAACGTTATGACTGTATTAATTCCAAGAAATACAACTATTCCAACAACTAAGAGTCAAGTATTCAGTACTGCTGCTGATAATCAACCTGCTGTTGACATTCATATCTTACAAGGTGAAAGACCAATGGCTGCTGATAACAAGACATTAGGACACTTCCAATTAACTAACATACCACCAGCTCCAAGAGGAGTACCACAAATCGAAGTATCATTCGATATTGATGCAAACGGTATAGTTAATGTTAAAGCTAAAGATTTAGGAACTAACAAAGAACAAGCAATTACAATAACTGCATCTTCAAATCTAAGCGAAGAAGAAATCGATAGAATGATGAAAGAAGCAGAAGCAAATAAAGAAGCAGATAATAAACGTAAAGAAGCTGCTGAAATCAAAAATGATGCAGAACAAATGGTATTTGCTGCTGAAAAAACATTAAAAGACTTTGGAGACAAAGTAAAAGATGATGAAAAAGAAGAAATAGAAAAACTTGTTAAAAATACAAAAGATGCTCTAGAAAAAGATGATACAGATGAAATCAAGAGTGCAAGTGAAGAACTTTCTAAGAAAGTAATGGAATTATCAAGTAGAGTATATCAAGAACAAGCTGCTGAATCTCAAAAAGCAAGTGAAAATGCATCTGAAGAAACTGAAGATAAAAAAGATAAAAAAGACAACGTAAAAGATGCTGAATTCGAAGAAAAATAATTAGATGATTAACTGAGTTAAGGGCTCAAACACTTGAGCCCTTAATTTATATAAAAGGAGAATTTATGGATAAATACAAATGGAATTTAACAAAATTATTTAAAAATGATGAAGAATTTAATAAAAGTATTGATAAAGTAAACTCATTATTAAACGAAATAGTGAAATACAAAGGAAAAATATTTGAAAGTTCAAATACATTACTTGAATTCCTAAAACTAGATACTGAAATAGATATGTTAACAGAAAGAATATATATTTATGCATACCTAGGTTATTATGATGATATGAGTAATGAAGATTTTCTTCAAAAGAAAGAAAAAGCTAACAATATTATGAATAAATCTTCAAGCATTAGAACATTTGTAACTCCAGAAATTCTAAGCAACGATTATGAAGAAGTACAAAAATTATTATCAGAAGATAAAGAATTAGAAAAATACAGATTTGCATTTGAAAAAATATTTAGAAGGAAAGAACATATACTTAGTGAACAAGAAGAACTATTACTTTCAAATGTTAGTGAAACCTTCACTACATCAAGGGATGCATTTAACGCACTTAATAATGTTGATATAAAATTAGGTACTATCAAAGACGAAGATGGTAAAAACACAGAATTAACCAGTTCAAACTATGGTAGATTCATAACTTCAATCAACAGAAATGTAAGAAAAAATGCATTTAAAAAAGATAACAAATACTATGAAAATCATATAAATACTTTAAGTGCTTTATATGCCGGAAAAGTTAAAACGAACGCATTTCTTGCTAAAACAAGAAAATATAATAGTATTTTAGAAATGTATTTATTTAGCGATAAAGTTAGTACCAAACTATATGAAAATTTAATAAAGATAACTAATAAAAATACTAAATACTTAAAAGAATATTATAAATTAAAAGGAAAAAAACTAGGATATAAATTACATTTATATGATACATATGCAAATATATCTTCTATGCCTAAAAAGAATATACCATATGAAGATGGCATTGATATTATTAATAAAGCACTTACTCCGCTTGGAGAAGAATATTTAAAAGAATTTAATAGACTTTTAAATAATAATGCAGTAGATGTATATCCTAAAAAAGCAAAAAGAAGTGGAGCATTTGAATGGGCAACATACGGTGTTGAACCTTATGTATCATTAAACTATGAAAATGATATTGATTCAGTAAGTACACTTGCTCATGAGATGGGACACGCTATGCATAGTTATTATAGTAATAAAAAACAAGACTATATAAACGCAGACTATCCAATATTTTTAGCAGAAATAGCATCAACTGTAAATGAAGTATTACTATCTAATTACTTAATTAAAAATAGCACTAATAAAGATGAAATAGTATACTATTTAGTAGAATTTTTAGATAAATTTAAAGGAACAGTTTATAGACAAACAATGTTCGCAGAATTTGAAGATATCATTCATAAAAAATATGAAAACGGCGAAGCAATAACTAAAGATTTATTATGTAAGACATACTATGATTTAAATAAAAAAGAATTTGGTGGTGCAGTAGTAGTAGATAAAGATATTCAATATGAATGGTCAAAAATACCTCATTTTTATAGTTCATTCTATGTTTATAAATATGCTACTGGATTTATAAGTGCACTTCTAATCGCAGATAAAATTGAAAACGATAAAAACTTTAAAGATAAATATATAGAATTCTTAAGTAGTGGTTGTAGTGATTATCCACTAGAATTATTAAATAAACTTGGAATAGATTTAACTAACGAAAATACACTAGACAAAGCATTCCAACTATTTAATGAAAAAGTAAAATTACTAAGTGAATATATGAATGGAGAGTAGTTATGGCAAAAAGAGATTATTATGAAGTTTTAGGTGTATCAAAAGATGCAACTGAAGCAGAAATAAAAAGTGCTTTTAGAAAAAAAGCAAAAGAATTTCACCCAGACTTAAATAAGAGTCCAGATGCACCAGAAAAGTTCAAAGAAGCACAAGAAGCATACGCATGTCTTTCTGATAAAGATAATCGTGCTAAATATGATAAATATGGTCATGCAGCATTTGAAAATCCTTATGCAAATGCAGGCGGAGCAAGCTACGGAGGCGGAGCTAATCCATTCGGAAACTTTGACTTTAGTGACATCTTTGATGACTTATTTGGCGGTTCAAACTTCGGTTCATTTAGTGGATTTGGTGGGGGCGGACGTTCATCATCAAGAGCTCGAAAAGGTAGCGATTCACTTTATGGAATGAAAATAGACTTCATGGAAGCAGTTTATGGTTGCAAAAAAGATATAGATTTAGAATACTATGAAAATTGTGAAGATTGTGATGGACTAGGAGGACATGGAGAAACAACATGTCCTGAATGTAATGGAAGTGGTTACGTAGTAAAACAAACAAATACAATCTTTGGTACAATGCAAAGTAGAGCAACATGTCCAGAATGTAATGGAAGAGGAAAAACATATAAAACAAGATGTAATACATGCAAAGGAAATGGTAAAACAAAAGTTCACAAAACACTTACAATCGATATCCCAGCAGGTATTAATAATGGAGAACAACTTCGTTTAAGTGGTAAAGGAGAACCAGGAATAAATGGAGGCCCAAACGGAGACTTATATATCGAAATTAGAATCAATCCAAGCGAAAGCTACAAAAGAGATGGAAACGATATATATTTAGAAGTTCCAGTATCAATAACAGATTTATGCCTTGGAACAACTAAAACAATCAAAACAATTGATGGATATGTAGATTTAAAAATAAAAGAAGGAAGCCAACCAGATGATATTCTTAGAATAAAAGGAAAAGGTATCAATAATCCAGATTCATGGAAAAAAGGAGACTTCTATTGTATACTTAAACTTATAATACCAACAAGTCTATCAAGAAAACAAAAACAATTACTAGAAGAACTAGAAGAAACAGACTTAGAAGATATGAGTGAATTTAGAAAATTTGAAAAATTAAATAAATAGTCAGGCAAAACTGACTTTTTTATTGTTTTTGTAAGATAAAAATTGAATTTTTATGAAAAAAATGATATAATATGAACGTTTTTTAAATAAATTGCAAAAAAAAGAAGTGTTTTTAAACTTTTCTTCGTATATATATTATTAGGAGGGAAAATGGCACAAATCAGTAGTAAAATTATTGCGGAAGTAAAATCTAGAAATAGACTTGAAGATGTTTTAAGAAGCTATGGTGTAGAACTAGATAGTAGAAATAAAGCATTATGTCCATTTCATAAAGAGAAAACTCCTTCATTCAGTGTAAAACCAGAAGAACAAATATTTACTTGTTTTGGTAAATGTAACTTCACTGGAGACGTATTCACATTCGTTGAAAGAAAAGAAGGTGTTTCAAGACTTGAAGCAATAAAGATACTTGCTGATAGAGTGGGAATTAAACTAGATAATAGAGAAGTTAAGAAAGTAAACACTAAATATCAAACATACTACGACATTAATGACACAGCAAACAAATATTTCAAAAACACACTTTTGTCTAATGAAGGCAAGGAAGCATTAAAATATTTAACAGAAAGAAATATGTCAAAAGAACTAATAAATGAATTCAACATAGGACTTTCAGGTTCAAGTAAACTCTTTGATATCTTATCTAAAAAATATAAGAAAGAAGATTTATATGACCTAGGCCTTGTTAAACAAATAAATGGTAGATTCTATGACACATTTCAAAATAGAATAATATTTCCAATAATAGATGAAAATAATAATATAATAGCATTCTCAGGAAGAAAGTATTTAAGTACTGACTTAAAAGATGATCACTTACCTAAATACTTACATTCAAAAGAAAGTGATATATTTAAAAAGAGTGGAATCTTCTATAATATAAATAATGCTGAAACATTTATAAGACAAAGCAAAGAAATAGTTCTAACAGAAGGATTTATGGACACAATAAGAATGTCATCAATAGGTTATAAAAATGTAGTAGCCCTTATGGGAACAGCCTTCACAAAAGAACATCTAGATAAAATACTTAAATACAAATGCAAAGTAATACTTAATCTAGATCAAGATGAAGCCGGAGTCACAAACACAATAAAAATCGGAGATGAACTTCTAAAACATAACATAGATTCAACCGTAATAGTATTTGAAGACTATAAAGATAGTGATGAATTCATAAGTAAAAAAGGAAAAGAAGCATTCGATATAGCTTATAACAATAGACTTTCATTCATAGATTTTAAACTTAAATACCTAAAATCAAATAAAAACATGAAAGACTCAGTAGAAATAAGTAGATACATAAACGAAGCAATAGAATCCCTAGAGCAAATAGATGATGACATATTAAGAGAACTAAAAATAAATGAAATATCTAAAGAGTTTGATATAGATGACTCAGTAATAAGAAACAAAATAAAAATAGAAAAAGTTAAGAAAAAAGAAGAAGTACCAAAAAAAGTAGAAGAGAAAAAGCAATATAACAAGTACGACATAAGTGAAATTAGAATTCTATACTTAATGTTAAACTACGATGATGTAATACTATATTTTGAAAACTCACTAGGATACCTAATAGATTCTAAGAAAGCAAACCTTGCCTATAAAATAATAGAATTTAGAAATGATAATGGATACTTTAACTTATTTGACTTCGAAAATACAATACTAGAAGATAAAGAATTAAATGATACATTAAACGAAGTAATGAGTTATCACAACAACAAAGAATATACTGAGGATGAATTAGAAGACTATATAAATACTATAAAACAATACTCAGTAAAGAAACAAATAGAAAGTCTAAAACAAGAAATGAAAGACACCTTAGATGTTAATAAAAAAATAGAAATTGCTAAAAAAATAGAAAATATAAATAAGGAAGTGTTAAAATGGTAAACAAAGATAATAATATTAAAACATTCGAAGAAAGATTAGAAGAGTTAGTAAGCGAAGGAAAAAAACAAGGTTATTTAACCTATGAACAAATTGCTAAAAAGACTATCGATTTAGAATTAGATGCTAATGCATTAGATAAACTTTATAATACATTAAATGATAATCAAATCGAAGTAAAAGCAGAAGATGAAGAAGATGGTTCACCAATAGATTTAAAAAATGAAATCATTATAGATGACGTACCTGATGAAAGTAAAGACATGAGCGTTAATGATAACGTAAGAATGTACTTAAAAGAAATAGGTAAGATTAGCCTTCTTAGTCAAGAAGAAGAACAAGAACTATCAAGAAGAGTAGCAGAGGGTGATGAAAAAGCTAAAAACACTTTAGCAGAATCAAACCTTCGTTTAGTTGTATCAATTGCTAAACGTTATGTAGGACGTGGACTTTTATTCTTAGATTTAATCCAAGAAGGAAACATTGGTTTAATGAAAGCAGTTGAAAAATTCGATTACGATAAAGGTTACAAATTCAGTACATACGCTACATGGTGGATTCGTCAAGCAATAACTCGTGCCTTAGCAGACCAAGCAAGAACAATTCGTGTTCCAGTTCATATGGTAGAAACAATAAACAAAATGGCACGTATTGAAAGACAAATGACACTTGAATTAAATAGGGAACCAACTGATCAAGAATTATCTAAAAAAATGGGACTTTCAGTTGACAAAATCGCAGAAATTAGAAAAATAAGTCAAGACCCAGTATCATTAGAAACACCAATCGGTGAAGAAGATGATTCACATTTAGGAGACTTCCTTGCTGATGAAAGAACAATGTCACCAGAAGACTTCGCAACATATGAAATCCTTAAAGATGAATTAAGAGAAGTACTAGATACGTTAACAGTACGTGAAAAAGAAGTACTAGAATTAAGATTTGGTCTATTTGATGGATCAAGCCACACACTAGAAGAAGTTGGAAAGCAATTCAAAGTTACACGTGAAAGAATTAGACAAATCGAAGCAAAAGCTCTTAGAAAACTAAGACACCCATCAAGAGCTAAAAAACTAAAAGACTTCCTAATTGAATAGAATAGAAACAATATATTCATTCATAGATTTAGATGACACAGTAGTAGATGTAGGGTGTGATCAAGCAAAACTAGGAATACTACTAGCTAAAAGAAATCAAAAATCAATCGCAAGTGATATAAGTGAAAAAGTAATAGAGAAAGCTTCCTTAGATATAAAGAAACTAGGGTTAGATAACCTAATAGACTTAAGAGTATCAAATGGCCTATCATCTATTAAAAAAGGAGAAGCAGATACACTAGTCCTATCTGGAATGGGTACTCATACAATATTAGAAATACTTAAAAATACTAATCTTAGTTTTAAAAAAATAATAACTATTTCAAATAACTATCACGATATCCTAAGAGAAAAAATGAATGAACTAAATTATATTGTAGAAACAGAACAAATAATCAAAGAAAATAACAAATACTATAACTTAATACTATTTGTTAGTGGAAACAAAAAGTATACAAAAGAAGAACTAATACTAGGCCTTAATCATAAAGACAAAGAAAAATATAAAGAATATCTTAACTATTTACTGAATAAATACAACAAAATAAAAGAAACATCAAAAGACAAAAATAAAAAAATAGACGAAATGATATCTTTACTGAATAGTACTATCAATTAGTACTTTTTCTTTTGAAAAGAATATGTTAAAATTTAAAAGAAAGGATGTGAAAAATGAAAAAATACTTAAAATATGGATTATGCTTAATGTTAATATTTATGCTTTGTGGATGTAGTGAGGAGGAAAAAATGAATTATACTACTGAAGAAGTAAATGGAAAAACTATTTATAATATTGAAAATAAAAAATATGTTGAAAGCGAAGAAGAAACAAACCTTATTAAGATTGATACAGAAGGTTATGGTCTTATGATTGCAGAACTTTATCCTAAAACTGCTCCAATAACAGTTGAAAACATAAAGAGTCTAGTTAAAGATAAATTCTATGATGGTATTATCTTCCATAGAGTTATTAAAGACTTTATGATTCAAACAGGAGATCCAACAGGTACAGGAATGGGTGGAAGTAAAAAAGAAATTAAAGGAGAATTTAGTAACAACAAAGTAGAAAACAACCTAAGTCATGAAAGAGGAGTTTTATCAATGGCAAGAAGAGGAGGAAATCCTGATACTGAAGAAACAATGAATTCAGCATCTAGTCAATTCTTTATAGTACATAAAGATTCAGACTTCTTAGATGGAAACTACGCAGCATTCGGAAAATTAATCAATGGTTATGATGTACTTGATAAAATAGCTGAGTCTGATACAGACGCTAATGACAAACCAGTTAAAGAAATCAAAATGAATTCAATAAGATTCGTAAAACTATATGAGGAATAACATGAAAATATTAGATGGAAAAAACCTAAGTGCTAAAATAAAAGATGAACTAAAAGGAAACATCAATTCATACTTTCAAACACCGATACTAGCAGTCATAACAATAGGGGATGATGCAGCTAGTGAAGTATATGTAAAAGGTAAAAAGAAAGCATGTGAATACGTAGGTATGAGTTTCCTTCACATAGATTATGCAAGTACTGTTAAAGAAGAAAAAGTAATAAGAAAGATAAAACAACTAAACAAAGACAAAACAATTAATGGAATAATACTTCAACTACCACTTCCTAAAGGATTTAATACTACAAAAATAATTAATACAATAGACCCATCTAAAGATGTAGATGGTCTTACAAATGTACAAGCAGGAAAACTACTTCAAAATGAAAAATGCTTCATACCTTGTACACCAAAAGGAATAATGGAGATATTTAAAGAATACAAAATAGATTTAGAAGGAAAACACGTAGTAATAGTTGGAAGAAGTATACTAGTTGGAAAACCACTTATGCAAGAGTGCCTTAACAAAAATGCAACAGTCACAATCTGTCACAGTAAAACTAAAGGCATAGAAAAGTTTACTAAAGATGCAGACATTCTAATAGTTGCAATCGGTAAAAAACATTTCATAGATAAGTCTATGGTTAAAAAAGGCTCAGTCATTATAGATGTCGGAATCAACAGAATAGATGGAAAACTATATGGAGATGTAAATCCAAATGTAGAAGAAGTATGTGATTACTTAACACCAGTACCAGGCGGAGTAGGTCCAATGACAGTATCAATGCTTATCAAAAATACATTTGAAGCCTATAAAAACCAAAATGGTATAGTAGACATACAAGATTTAATGAAATAAGCAGCAGTTAACAGTTAATAACTGTTGCTTTTTTAATTGAAGTAACGCAAAAAACGAAAAAAATATTAATTTTTATAAAAATATATTTAATCTAATGTAATCCTGTGATAGAATATTTTCTATAGTGATGAAAATGAAAAAGCAATATTTAATTTATGCAGATGAATCACATAGAAAAGGTAAATACTTTAGCAATTTTTATGGAGGCACATTAATTAATTACAATGAATTGGAAAAATTAAATAATAGCATTAGTTTAAAAAAAGAAGAACTAGGGCTGCATCAGGAAGTAAAATGGACAAAAGTAACTGAACAATATTTAGAAAAATACATGGAATTAATTAACTTCTTTTTTGAATTTATTAAAACTGGTAAAATTAAAATAAGAATAATGTTTAGACAAAATGCATTAGTGCCACAAAATTTAACTAGGGAACAAGAAGAAAAAGAGTATTTTCTTTTATATTATCAATTTATAAAGCATGCATTTGGAATAGATTATTGCAATCCTAATGAAAGAAATCAGATAATACTCAAACTATATTTTGATAAACTGCCAGACACCAAAAAAAGGAATAGAGAGTTTAAAGGTTATATATATGCATTAAATGATTTCTTTTATATTAATAATATTCACATTTATAATGAAGATATTGCTGAGGTTGATTCTAAAGACCATGTTATACTTCAATGTATGGATATAATTCTTGGGGCAATGAATTTTAAACTAAACAATATGGATAAAGAAAAAATTCCTAATAGCAATCGAAGAGGAAAAAGAACAATTGCTAAGGAGAAATTATATAAAAATATATTAAGAAATATTAAAGAGTTATATCCAAATTTTAACATCGGTATATCGACAAGCAATCGAGGAAACTATATGAATAACTGGAAAGATCCATATAGACATTGGTGCTTTAAATCAAAGAATAGCACATTTGATCCTTTTTTAACGAAAAAGTCAAAATAAAAAACTCCATTCTTCCTACATAAACCTTTCACGTACTAAACGTAAAGCTTCGGATTGAACAGAGTTCTTATATGACAATAGTATCATTTTTAATGATAATTGTCAATACTAGTATACTCGTACTGGTATTTTTTTATGCAAAATTTGTTTATTATTTCGCTGTGTCCTAGATTATACGTAAATTGTTTAGAAATGATAGAAATAAAAGGAATTAAAACAAAAGTATTTCACGGTTACCTTACTTATACACCTAAAT
>CAKONA010000005.1 GCA_934096785.1 uncultured Bacilli bacterium
GCTACACTTGATGCTGTTATACCTTTTCCTAAACCAGAAACCACCCCTCCAGTAACAAAAACGTATTTTGTCATAAATATTACCTCCAAAAAAAATGAGCCCGAGAGTTTTCTCTAGGCTCTATTTAATTATATAATTTTTTTATCATTTAGTAAATATATTAGTTTGATTTTAATGTGAAATATCCAGGGAAAGATGTTCCTCCATCTACTCTAGCGTATGTTTTGTCAGTTGGATTAGCACTTGCCCATACAGTACCAGCACCACCAACTAAATTTAGAGTTAGTCCAAACATATTCGTACTGTTTGTTACATTGTCTGTTTTAAAACTGCTACTAGTATAAATAGTCTTTAAATTATTAGCGTTATAAAACATATAATACATATTTGTAACCTTACTTGTATCAAAACTAGATAAATCTAGAGTTGTAAAATTTGAATACGCAAACATTTGAAGCATACTTGTAACATTACTCGTGTTAAAACTACTCAAATCTAAAGATGTTGCTTGACTGTCGCGAAACATATAACTCATATTGGTTACATTACTAGTATTAAATTTATCTAAACCTTTTATTTCTTTAGAAATACTTCCAGAAAACATATAATTCATCGATTTTACATTACTTGTATCAAAATTACTTACATCTAATAAAGGTACATTTGTATTGTTAAATATATAACTCATATCAGTTACAAGAGAAGTATTAAAGTTTTCAAGTCCAATTATCTCTGTTGCATAGTTATTATTAAACAGTCTTGACATATTCGTTACTTTGTTTGTGTTAAAACTGCTTACATTTATATAATTTGCTTGTGCAGATGCAAACATATTACTAATCGTTGTCACTTTACTTGTATCAAAATTTCTTAAATCCAGTCTTTTAACATTACTAAAAGAAAACATACCATACATATTGGTTACATTACTTGTATTAAATTTGTCTAAGCCTTTTATTTTAGTTGCTACACTATTATAAAACATTTCATACATACTCGTAACTTTGCTTGTATCAAAACTACTGACATCAATTTCTTTTATTTGAGTATTGCTAAACATATCATCCATACGTGTTACTTTACTTGTATTAAAATTTTTTAAATCTAATGTTTTTACTAAAATATTTCTAAATGTACTATGCATACTATTTACATTACTCGTATCAAAATTACTAACATCTAATTTTTCTACTTTTGCACCATCAAACATATGCTCCATAGTTTTAACATTTGAAGTATTAAAGCTGCTTAAATCTATTTTTTTTGCAGCACCTTCCTTAAACGTATTGTAAAAACTATCTATTTTGCTTGTATCAAAACTACTTAAATCCAATTCAGTAGCTGAACTCGTTAAAAACATTTGTATCATTGAAGTTACATTGCTTGTATCAAAACTACTTAAGTCTAATGAAGTTGCTTTACTTTTGTAAAACATGCTATGCATACTTATAACATTACTTGTATCAAAATTTTCAAGACCTTTTATTTCGGTCGCAGCAAATTCAGAAAACATATTACCCATGTTATTAATATATTTCGTATTGAAGCCACTCACATCTACAGATGATGCCATACTATTTTTAAACATATTATTCATAGATAAAACTTTTTCATTATTAATATATGTACATGGTGCTTCAGTTACTGGATTAGTGCTTGTTTTATTTGTAAGCACTACTCCCCAATTATTATTTCCATCAGCATTATTATAATTAAAACTATATGTATATATTCCTTTAGTAAACGTTGCACCTTTAACAGCGTCTCCATCGTATGTACAATATATTTCTTCTGGTTCTATGTATTGTTCTATTCCTATTTTACCTGTGAATTTTTTTCCGATGTTTTCATCTTGTGGATATGTTTTATTATCAAATGTTACGGTTACTGTGTATTCATGTGTTGTGTTTCCAGCAATTGTTATGTTTTTCTTTATATTTCCATCAGTTACTGTATCCGTGATTGGAACTGCTCTATAGATACTATCGCATGTACCGCTTTCTTGTTGATTTGTTTCACCATAGTTAATATAACTTTTACAATCTAGTGTTACATGAAGTTCAAAGTAATCTATGGTGTTAATAAGTTCTCCCCAGTATAGGTTATATGATAGTTCTTTTGAATTATTATTAGTAACTTTTATCTTCTTTGATACTGAGTCTCCCGGCATAGCTTCAGTTAGTTGTAACTCCGTCTCATCGATATAGGTTAGTTTTAAATCTCCAGTTTCCATTACTATGTCTCTAGGAGTACCTTCAATTTTTAAACCAAAATAACCGTATGTAAAGCCAATTACACCTAATATAAGTGTAATAATCATTGTTATAAATATAATTTTTACTACCTTATTGTTATTCATAATATATATTATAATATGGAAATTCAATGTTTTCAATGATAAAAGAAAAGAACTAGTTTTGTTCTTCTAGTTCTTCTTCAATATCTTTTGGTTTCTCAAATAGTTTTTCTATGTTCTTAGTTGGAAGTAACATGTAGTTATCTTTATTTATTTCTATTGTGAATTTGTTACTTTCGTGAGGCAACTCATCTCCATCTATACACCATGATGGTGGCATTTCATCAAATTCTAGTTCAATCTTGTCAGTCTTGAAGTATTTGAAAACTGGTATATCATTTAATTCTCTTCTTTTTAGATAATGTACTGCTCTTATGATATCCCATTTGTTTTTTATTTCGCAAAGTAATACTTCAAACTTATTGTCATCTAACTTTACATCATCATAGATGTTATTAACTCCACCTACTCTGTTTGAGTTTGTTATGAAAATGAATGAGAATTTCCCTTCTTTTTGTTCTCCATTTACAGTGTACTTTACATTATAAAATTGTAGTTTTTGTTTTAGTTGTTGAATTCCATAAATTACGTATGCTAGTTTACCATATTTTTCCTTTAGTTTTCTAGGTGTTGAATATGATATGTCAACCCATGCTCCTATACATGCTACATAGACAAATGGATTTTTATTAATTAGACATACATCTATATTTTTTTGTGCTCCATTTAGTAACATGACTAAATTCTTTGTAGTGTTCCCAGTCATACCATACATATGAGCTACATCATTTACACTTCCAAGTGGTAGATGTCCTAGTAATATAGGCTTATGTCTTTCAATATTTCCTGAGATTACTTCATTTAAAGTTCCATCTCCTCCAGCACATATTAAAAGGTCTACGTCTTTTAGTTTCTTAGTTATTTCTTTTGCGTGTCCTTTATATTCAGTGTAAATAATTTCTACATTATATCCGTAGTTTTCAAATATTTTGTATAGTTTTTTAATATCATTTCTATTTGTTAATTTTCCACTATTTGGATTGTAAATAACAACACATTTCATCATATTATCTTTTCCCTCGTACTAATATTATAACAAATTTTTCATATTATTAATAGATTATAAAATTTTATAAAATTTTATTACTCGGGAATACTAATATTGTGGTATACTATTAAGATGATTTATGAAGGAGGAATATTATGAAGAAGCCAGTTAAGAAAAATATCAAGAAGAATGTTAAGAAGAAAAGTAATGTTTTAAATAATATATGTTTAGTAATAATAATTATAATTATACTTGGTTTGGTTGGTGTATCTGGTTTCTTTTATTATATATATATGAGTGCTCCTGAGTTTAAGGGAGAGTTACTTTATAAGAAAGAATCATCTAATATTTATGATTCTAAGGGAGACTTGATAACTAGTATTGGTACTGAAAAGAGACAAATTGTTTCTTATGAAGAGTTACCTCAAGTATTAATTGATGCGATTGTTGCGACAGAAGACTCTAGATTCTTTGAACATGATGGATTTGATGTATATAGGTTTACTAAAGCTGGTCTTGGTTTTTTAAAGGGTGAAGATGCTGGAGGAGCAAGCACTCTAACAATGCAGTTATCAAAAAATACATATACTAGTACAACTACTGTGGGATTTGATGGTATCGTTCGTAAGTTTACTGATATATACATGTCTATTTTTAAGATTGAGAAAGATTATAGTAAGGAACAAATAATTGAGTTTTATGTTAATGCTCCTTATTTAGGTGCAGGTAGTTATGGAGTTCAAATGGCTTCAAGGACTTATTTTGATAAAGATGTAAGTAATATTAATTTAGTTGAGGCTGCAATGATAGCTGGTATGTTTCAGGCTCCTGGAGAGTATGATCCTTATGTAAATCCAGAAAAAACTAATCAAAGAAAAAATGAAGTAATTAATTTAATGTTAAGACATGGTTATATTACTGAAAATGAGGCTGATAAAGCTAAGAGGGTTTACGTAGAAGATATCATTAAGAAACAAAAAACTACTATTAATAAGTATCAAGGATTTATAGATACAGTTGTTGAAGAGGTTATAGATAAAACTGGACAAAATCCTTATGAAGTTTCAATGGATATATATACAACTATGGATAAAAGTAAACAAGATGTAATAAATAATTTTTATAAGAATCATAAGTTTAAAGATAATAAAGTTCAAGTTGGAATTGGTATTATTGATAATGATACTGGTGAAATACTTGCAGTTGGTGCTGGACGTAATAAGAACAGTGAGTTATCTTTGAATTATGCGACACAAATAAAAAGACACCCAGGTAGTACAGCTAAACCTCTATTTGATTATGGTCCTGGTATTGAATACTTGAATTGGTCTACTTATACTCCATTTTATGATAAGCCTGTTAGTTATACTAATGGTGGGGTTATGAGAAATGTTGATGGAAAATATAATGGATTTATGACTCTTGAACAATGTTTAGTTCGTTCTAGAAATACATGTGCACTTCAAGCATTTCAAAAGATTAGTAATTCTAAGATTGATAAGTTTGTTACTTCACTTGGAATAACTCCTGAATATTTAGGAAACTCTCATTATATAAATGAAGCTCATTCGATTGGTGGATTTACTGGTGTTAGTCCTGTACAGTTAGCTGGTGCTTATACTGCATTTGGTAATGGTGGTTATTTTACTGAACCACATAGTGTTAAAAAGATTGTTTATAAAAATGGCAGTGATGATGAAGCATTAGAATTTAATTATCCTAAGAATAGAGTTATGAAAGATACTACTGCTTATATGATAAGTTATATGTTAAAAAGAGTTACTAGTTCTCGTGTTAAAGTTAAAGGTAGTGAAATATCTACTAAGACTGGTACAAGTAGTTATGATTCAGCTAGATTAAAATCACTTGGACTTAGTACTAATGTTATACAAGATGCGTGGACAGTAACATTTAGTCGTGATTATAGTGTTGCGATATGGTATGGATATGATGAATTAACTAAGAAGACATATAATACTTCAGGTCATGCATGGAGTGAAAGAACAAAGATACAAGCTGAGATTGTTAATAAAGTTATGAAAGAGAATTCTAAATTTGTAAGACCAAGTGGTATTGTTGCTGCGAAGGTTGCAGTCGGAACTAACCCACCAAGACTGTCTAGTTCAGGACAAACATATTTATTCGTAAAAGGTACTGAACCAACTAAAGTATATGTTGCTCCTAAAAAGGAAACAAAGACTGAAAATGATACAAATAATGATACATCTAGTAATAATAATACTCTTCCGCAAGAGTTAGAGCCATAATATTATGGCTCTTTTTATATATTAAAATGTGTTTCTGTGTATAAAAAATAGCAATTTTTAACAAATTGCTATATAATCTAGTATTTTACCTTCAAATATCTTTTTGAAACTATTATTACATATTATTTTTTGGTTTAAATAAATTCTTCTTATTACTTATAGCATGAACATCTTAATTTGATAGAACTTCATATACAAATTCACTACAATAGTATTTATTTCTATGAAGTTTTATTTTGAAGTATGCTAGAAGTAATCCAATAATATTATATCCTCTATTGTTATTAGAAATCCCATCTATTTTATTTATTATATTATTGAATTGTTATTCTTGAATAACCCATTTTCTATATCTTCTATTTTAAATATTCAATAAAATGGAAAGAATGAATACTTTCTTGAGAATGAATACATCTTATTACATTTACTATTAAAAGATAGTGATATGTGACTATATTTATCTTTTGTGAATAGTTTTATCATTTTAGATATTATTGAATTTGTATGAGTTAAAACTATATAAATCTTTTTATCCATTTTCTACTACTTTCTTATATTCATTTGGTATATCTAATTTAATATGTATATGTTCTTTAGTAACAGGATGATTAAATTCAAGTTCGCTTGCTAAAAGAAGCATCTTTCTGTAACCATCTTTCTTTCCATATTTTTTATCACCAAGTATTGGTGTTTTATTATCTGACATGTGTACTCTTATTTGATTTTTTCTTCCTGTTTTAATTTCTATTTCGACAAGTGAATATTGTTTATTATGTTTTAATCTTTTATAGTGTGTTTCTGCGTATTTGCCACTTTTGTCATTTGTACTATAAGTAAGAAGTGTCTTCGTTTCTTTTAAATATGAAGTAATAACACCTTCTTCATTTATAATTCCATGTACTAAAGCTAAGTATTTACGTTTTACATGTTCCCAATTATCTTGTAATGTTTCTTTTACTCTTTCGTTTTTAGCAAACATAACTAACCCACTAGTATCTTTATCTAATCTATGTACTACAAAAACTCTTTGATTCTTTTTATGTAAATAATCATAAACTTCATTATAAAGACTATGACTATATTTTTCACTATTAATAGTTGGTATATTTCCATCTTTATAAACTATTAATATATTTTTATCTTCAAATAATATTTTTAACTTCTTCATGTTACTCCTTTTAATGTATAAAGTGACCAATTAGAATGATTATAATTCCTAAGATTATTCCTATTTGTAATTCTTTCTTTTTAATATGTTCTTTTACTTCACAAAGTAGTTCAAACATAGATATATATATAAGCATACCTAATGTTAATGATATAAGAACTCCTGTTAATGTATTATTTAGTGTTATCTTAAATATATTTATAATGATTATTCCAATTACACTTGAAAATACTAAACTACTTAGTAAGAATGTTTTTTCTTGTTTATCTTTTATAAGTGAAGATATTTGTATACCAAGAGGAATATTGTGAAATGATACTCCTAGTGCTGTAAAGAAACCTAGGCTTAATGAATTAATTGATGTTGTGTAGATTGCTGTTCCTTCAATTATGTTATGAAGAAATAATGCTAATGCTGAGATTAGGCCTATATGTTCCATATGATTCTTTTTATTACCTTCGTGTTCATGATTTGGAATAAATATATCAAGTAGTTTTAATATTGAAATTCCCACTAATACACATATAATAATTAATAATCTACTTTCTAATAATTCTAAACATTCTGGAAGTAAGTCAAAGAATACTAGACCTAATATTATTGTGAATGAAAATCCTACTGAGAATGTTACTAGTTTTTTTTCATTTTTGACAAACTTTGTAATTATGTAACCTATTAGAAAAGATATTCCAGATAATAAAGTTATTAAAATTGCTGTTAGTTTCATAATATCACCTATATTAAATTTAATAAATAGTCTGCGATTAAACATATTAAAATGAATAATGCTAGATATATATATGAGTTCTTTGTTATTTCTATTTTCTTTCTCTTTTTAGATTTTAGTTTGCTTGAATCATATTCATTTGTTTCAACTAGATTAAGACCAATTGTTTTGTATTTTGATAAGTTGTTTTTAGATATTAAGTAGTATGCATCAGCATCATCATATTCAGCAAACATTACATTTTTAGGCATTTTACTTATTTGAATGAACATAATTATATCAAAGATTGAACCTATCATATTGATAATTGATAAGAATCCAAGGAATGGCAAATTAAATATTTTAGCAATTATAAGTGTTAATATACCAATTAAAGTAAATGGAGCTAAAAGTGAAGTTAGTATTGTCTTTTTATTTACTTTTTCACTACATTGACAATAGAATATTCCTTTTTCCAGGCTTATTCCTAGATATAAATTTTTAGGACTAACGTCTTTACCTGTTAGGTATCCAAGATAATGAATAAGTTCATGAATAACAAACCATAATAAGATAAATGGTAGTCTTGTAAATGTTATGCTGTTATAAAATTCTGGAAACAATAAATAATAAACTATAAAAAGTGGTATTGCTAGTAATATTGATAAGGCATTACCTACTCCTATATTCATTTTGTACTTATAATATTTCATACGATCACATCCTATTAATATAATAACATATTTTTGTGGTAAAATATAGATAGGTGATTTTATGAGTAAAATTTTAGAAAATAAATGTAAAGAAGAACTATTAAATGTTGATAAGAATCATAAGAAATTACTTCTTCATAGTTGTTGTGCTCCTTGTAGTTCTCATGTTATTAGTTATTTATGTTCTTATTTTGATATAACTATTCTTTATTATAATCCTAATATTGCTCCTAAGGATGAGTACTTAAAAAGGAAAAATGAACAAATTAAATTACTAAGTATGTTAGAGTCTCCAAATAAGTTAGACATAATTGATTGTGATTATGATAATGATATATATAATAATCTGGTTAAAGGATATGAAATGTGCCCTGAAAAGGGAGATAGATGTACTATTTGTTTTAATCTTAGACTTGAGAAGACTGCTAGTATCGCAAAAGATAAAGGATATGACTACTTTTGTAGTACTCTTTCAGTTAGTCCATATAAGAATGCTGAACTTATTAATGAGATTGGTGAAAAAATGGAAAAGAAATATGATGTTAAATGGTTGCATTCTGATTTTAAGAAAGAAAATGGTTATAAACATTCAATAGAACTTTCTCATAAATATGGACTATATCGTCAAAATTATTGTGGATGTGTTTATTCAAAAAGAGATGAAATGTTAAAAAGGAAAAATAAAGATGAATAAAATTGATAAGTTACAAAGTATAATTGATAATTCTAATAATATAGTGTTTTTTAGTGGAGCTGGTGTTTCAACACTAAGTGGTATTAAAGACTTTAGAAGTAAAGATGGTCTTTATAATATGAAATATAAGTTTCCACCTGAGATGATATTAAGTAGTGGATTTTTCTATCAAAATACAAGTGAATTTTATAAATTCTATAAAGATAAGTTAAATTGTTTAGACTGCAAGCCTAATATTATTCATAAGTACATGGTAAAACTAGAAAAACTTGGAAAGTTAAAAGCAATTGTTACTCAAAATATTGATGGATTACATACTAAGGCAGGAAGTAATAATGTTCTAGAGTTACATGGCTCTATTTATAAGAATCATTGTATTAAGTGTGGAAAGTTTTATGATGAGAAGTATGTATTTAATAGTAAAGATATACCTTTATGTGAATGCGGGGGTATTATTAAACCTGATGTTGTTTTGTATGGAGAAATGTTAGATGAATATACTCTTAACAGGTCAATTGAAGTTATTAGTTCATGTGATACTTTAATAGTTGCTGGTACTTCTTTAACAGTTGAACCTGCTAGTAGTTTAGTTAGGCTTTTTAGAGGTAAAAATTTAGTCATAATAAATAGAGATGCCACTAATTATGATAGTTATGCATCTCTAGTAATACATGATGAATTTAAAAATGTGTTTGATAAACTTAATTAATAATGCCACCTAAAAGGCCATAAGATAAAATCATCATTATGATACTTGCCATAATTATTCCACCCATTACTGCAAAGAATGATTTTTTTCTGTCCATATCAAATACACTTGCAACTAAGCATCCTGTCCATGCTCCTGTACCTGGAAGTGGTATTCCTACGAAAAGAAGTAGTCCTAAGTATCCATACTTATCTATTTCTTTTCTATTTTTATGTGCTTTTTCTCTTAACCATTTAGATACTTTTTGAAGAAAACCAACTTTGGATTTTTCCATTAGGTCCATTATTTTAGATATAAAAAGTAAGATGAATGGTACAGGTAGAGTGTTACCTATTATTGAGATGATGTAACCATAAATTGGTTTAACTCCTAGAAGTGTAGCTGCGATTAGGCCACCTCTTAGTTCTAGTAAAGGTAATAATGATATAATAAACACTATTAGTTCTTTTCCATATTTAAGTGCTAATACTCCTCCAAATGATTTTATAATTCCATTTATTAAATTTTCCATAGTTTCTCCTTATTAACAATTAGTATACACATATTATAGCATAAATTAACCTAATTTATATAGTTGTGATATAATATTTTAGAGGTTAATTATGAATAATAATAAAATTGGTATGTTTGATTCTGGTATTGGTGGACTTACTGTACTTAAAGAGTTAAGGAAAATGCTTCCTAATGAAGACTATATTTATTATGCTGACTCTAAGAATAATCCTTATGGTGAAAAAAGTGATAAAGAGTTAATGAGTATTGTTACTGGTATAGTAGACTATCTTATTTCTAAAAATGTTAAGATTATAGTTATTGCTTGTAATACAGCAACTACTAGATGTATAAAAAGGCTTAGAAAGATGTATCCAGAGATGATATTTGTTGGTACTGAACCAGCTATAAAGGTTGCTTGTGATAAGAACTTTAAGAATACTTTAGTTATGGCTACTCCTGGTACTGTTAAGTCTGAAAGAATACATGAACTCGTTACTCAAAACAAAAGAAAGGATCAAAAGATTATTCTTCTTTCATGTAAAGGTCTTGCTGATGCGATTGAAAGTCATGATAAAAATAGAATTGACTCAGTACTTCATGATTTACTTGATGAATACAAAGATAAAGATATTGACTCAATAGTTCTTGGTTGTACTCATTATCCACACGCTAAAAGGAATATCAAAGAGATAATTCCAAATGCTAAGTTAATTGATGGAAATAAAGGAGTTTCAAAGCAAGTTAAAAGACAACTTGAAAGTCATAATTTATTAAGTGATAGAACTAAGTATGGTAAAGTTAAAATGATTTATAACAAATGAAAACAGAGATTAGATTTCTCTGCTTTTTTTAGTTCTTTAGTCCTTTCATACCTTTTAATCCTTTTGAACCATTGAATCCTTCTAGAATGTTAGTGTTGAATGATTTTACTTTTTTAGATTTGTTCTTATATTCTTTTATAGCAATACTTATCATTTCATCAAGTAGTTCTCTATATTTTAAGTTTGCTTCTTTCCATAGATAGAATGATAGACTACCTGGACATGTGTTTGGTTCATTTACATAGAATTTGTTTGCTTTTTTATCTATTAAGAAGTCTATTCTACATACTCCGCTTAGGTTAAGTATTTTAAATACTTTCTTAGCTGTTTCTTGTATATCTTTAGTAAGACTATCTGATATTCTAGCTGGAACTATTCTATTAGTTGATGCCATTCCTTTAGATGATGTTCCTTTTAATTTAGAGTTTCCTAAGTATTTATCAGCATAACTTAGTATTTCATCAAGTCCCATTACTTCTTCTAGTGGACTTACTTTTTGATATTCATAGTTTCCTAGTACACTAGCATTTACTTCAGTTAGGTTTTCGATAGCTTTTTCTACAACTACTTTTGTATCATAACTTATTGCTTCTTCGATTGCTTCTTCAATCTTTTTTGAGTCATGTACTTTTGTTATACCTACACTACTTCCTAGTGTCGCTGGTTTTACTACTACTGGATAACCTATCTTTTTAATGTTATCTAATACTTTGTCTTTGTCTTCTAAATATTCGTTATCAAAGAACCAAGTGTAGTCAACAACTGGAATACCTACTGAAGACATTACTTGTTTCATAACTACTTTGTCTTGACCTAATGCTGAACCTAAGACATGTGAACCAACATAAGGAATACCTATTGAATCAAGAAGTCCAGCAAGTGAACCATCTTCTATATTGTTTCCATGAACTACTGGTAAGATAATATCTATATCAGTTATATCTTTTCTAAATAATCCATTTGTTTTTTGTAAGAAGAAAGACTTTCCTTTTTTATAAAGTGTTACTGTTTTAGCATATTTCTTTTCATCTTCGAAATTCTTATAGAAGTCCATTTCTCTTAGTACGTGTCCTGTGTACCATGTTCTATCTTTTGATATATAGATTGGTATTATTTCATATTTTTCTTCATCTAAATTGTTCATTGCTTGGATTGCTGAGATTATACTTACTTCATGTTCTACTGTTTCTCCTCCAAAAATTACTCCTACTTTTATTTTCATAATATCTACTCCTATTCATTAAATATATCTGGTAAGTCATTTTCTAATAATACGTATGTTTCTTTGTCACTTAGTTTTCTCATTAATGGGAATGCTTCTTTTACGTCATTTAGAATATGTATTTGATTACTCGGATATTTTTCTTTCTTTAGTCCATCTTGTATTGGTTTTGTTTGTTCTTCTCCGACTAAGATTACTTCATCTGCACAGTCTGCAATCTCTCGACCAAATTCGAAGTTTGAACTATATTGTTCATCTCCTAGTTCTATCATACCTGGGGTAACGATTATTCTTTTACCTTTCATCATTTTAAGAACATCAACTGCCATTTTAGAACCTACTGGATTTGAATTGTATGCATCATCTATTATAAAGATGTTTTCTGTGTATTTCTTTAGTTCTAATCTGTGTTCAATTGTTTGAATTCTTCTTACACCGATTGCTATTTGCTCTAGTGTTAGCCCTAATTCATATGACATTGCGATAGCTTCAAGTACATTATATACGTTAGCACTTCCTAGTAATTTTGTTTCAAATGTGTGTTCTTCTTTTGTATTTTTGAATACACATGTAAATGTTGTACCTTTGTTAGACAGTTTTATATCTTTAGCATACACATCAGCATCTTTATTTTTAGTTGATACCCATATTACTTTGCATTTACTTTTTAGTTTGTAACTTGTTTGGTAAGGGTCATCCATATTTAAGACTGCTACTCCATCATCTGGTAGTGAATCTATTAGTTCAAATTTTGCTTTTTGAATGTTTTCTTGGCTTCCAAAACTTTCTAAGTGCGCTGTACCTATGATGGTTAAAATACCATACTTTGGTTTAATGAAATCAGCTTTTTGTTTGATTTCACCTCTATAGAATGCTCCCATTTCTGCTACAAAGGTTTCACTGAATTTATCCATGTAGTTGTTAATCGCATTTATAAGTCCATACATTGTGTTAAAACTCTTTGGTGTTGCGAATGAATTATATTTAACATTCAAGATATCGTTTAAAGCATTTTTAGTACTTGTTTTTCCATAACTTCCTGTTACTGCTATTTTCTTTAGTGATGTCATTTGATTTAGTTTAGTTTGTGCTTGCCTTTTGTAATGAAGATATACCATTTTTTCAACTGGTTTATTTATTATGTTACATAGCCATATTATTATTGTATTTATATAAGAGAAAAGTCCTATAATTAGATAATATATAAACAAGTTATCAACATTGAAATTTATAATCATTGGTAAAATACATATTGTTAACAATATAAACATAGTTGTATAAAGTCTTTTAATTCTTGGTGTTACTACTAAAGGTTTTTTAGACTGTTCTTTTACAGCGTTACTTTTGTATAAGAAGTAAACTATCATATAGAATACTGCGAATGTTATTAGTGTTACTTTAGTACTTGTAAATTTTAGAAAAAAGAATAGAATAAATGCCATATCAAATGTTATATACACTTTTTTAGCATTTGCTTTTACCCATTTTAAATATCTATTTCCATCATTGTACCAGTTTTGTTGAAGCATATGTAACGCTTTTCTTGATTTATATGTTAGATAATATATGTATGTAAGTAATGTTAGTAAAAACAATATTTTTTCGTTCATGTTAATCCTCGCTTCCTATAAAATTGTTAAGTACACTTATTGTTTGACTTAGATTTTCTAAGTATGCATAGTGTGTACATCCAGGGTATTCAACTAATCCATAGTTTGGAATGATACTTTCTAGTTCTCTTCCGTCGTTTATGTTTACTGCATTATCGTTAGTTCCCCAAATACCTAGTACTGGACATTTTATTTTCTTTAAGTCTTCTGTTATATCAGTGTTTACATGTGATACTAGTATTTTTCTCATCATTTCACTTGCATTTCTGTAGTCTGTTGAACCAGTGTGTTTCTTTACAAAGTTTTCTAGCTTGTTTAGTCCTGGTATTTTTTTAGCTTGTTTTAATAGTTTCATTTTTAATGTTGGTTTTGTTATAGTTTGTTTATATGGACTTGCTAGTACAACTACTTTTTTAGGTTTGTATTTGCATGCATATATTAAAGCTATTTTGCCTCCAAAGGAGTGACCTATTACGATTGGATTCTTCATATTTAAGTTGGTTGCTAGTTCATGAACCATTTCTGTATAATCAAAAACGCTCCACACTTCTTTTGGTTCTTCACTAGCACCAAAGCCTGGAAAGTCAATTATTAACACATTATACTTTTTAATAAATGGTTTAGCTATAGGCATCATCATTTCTATATTTTGTCCCCAACCATGTAAATAAATTAGATTTACATCACTATCATTGTCAAAATATGTATAGTTTACATTTATTCCTTTGATTAACATTTGCATAAGTTTCACCTAATTAATTATATCATATAGATAATTCTTTTAGAATTCATAAGAACTTTTTCTTTACATATAAAAGGACTAATTTACATTATTAGTCCTTTACTTTACACTTTTTAGTGATTATTCTTTTTTTGAAGATTGAAATCAGATAAGTTATCCGCTAGTATGTTATTGCTTTCTATTTCTGATTCATTAAGTTCAATCATGAAATATAGAATTTCACTCATTGTATTTTTAAGTCCTAAAAATAATATTTTTAATTTAGTTAATAACATAGATTTTTCTTTAGATGTTAATAACTTGTTAAATCTTGATAACATTATTTCTTTGTATTCTCTTAACTCTTCATTATCATTTAGTATTAATTCTTTTATATCTGATATCATGTTTTCTTTTGATAATTTTCTATTTAGTAGTATTTCTCTTATTTGACTTTTAGTTTCTATATCTTTAGAGATGTACATTTCTTTAATAAGTTCTAGTGTTGTTTTTCTTTTACAATCTATATGATATAAATAAGTTAATATTGAAAATTCTTTGAATGGGTCTTCTTTAAAAACAGTTTTATATTTTTTTATAAGTGATACTATATATTCATCAAATAAAATGTCTACGTTTGTTTCTTTACCACTATAATATCT
>CAKONA010000006.1 GCA_934096785.1 uncultured Bacilli bacterium
ACACAAGGTACTACACCAAGACGTTATACAGATTTATTAGGTAGTTTATGTGATTTAACAAGTGGAAGTGGAGATAAAGGTACTCCAGTAATACTTATTCAAAGATATTTCACTAACTATAGTAATGAATAATAAATTGAAATAGTTTTCTATACGAAACTATTTTTTTGTGTTAGAATAATCTTGGTGGTTTTAATGCATATTAATAAATTTAAAAAAGTTGGTAAAAATAAATATAAGATATTCTTAGATACTACTGAGTTAGTTCTTTATGAAGATATGATTCTTAAGTATGATTTATTATTAAAGAAAGATTTGAGTTTAGACGAGGTTGATAAATTAATTGAAGAGAATAGATATTATGATGCTTATAATATGGCTCTTAGTTATATCGAAGTTAAACTTAGAAATAGGAAAGAGATAATTGAATATTTAAAGAGAAAAGAGTTTGATTTTAAGTTTATTGATTATACTTTAGATAAGCTTGATAGTTTGCATTTACTTGATGATAAGAGATATACTGAAGCATATGTTAATGATAAGATACTTCTTAGTAGTGATGGGCCTTTTAAGATACGTAGATATTTAGTTGAGTCTGGTATAGATGATGTGATAGTAGACAATTATTTATCTAGTATTAGTGATGATGTATGGATGGATAAACTTAATAAAATTGTTGATAAAAAGAAGAGTCTTATGAAGAGTAAAAGTTATTATATGTTTATGAATAAGATGAAGAATGACTTATATAATCTTGGATATGACAAATATATGATTGATGAAGTTTTATCTAATATAGAGTATTCCAGTGATGCTTTGAGTAAGGATTTTGAGAAAGCAACTAGAAAATTTAAAGGTGATAAGAATAAAATAACTTCTTCTTTACTTAGAAAAGGATATAGCTATGATGATATAAATGGAATGTTTTGATTTACATTTCTTTTATTTTGTTGTATAATATGCCTATTCTAAAAAGAAGGGGAATAGAATGCATATTAATGTTGAAGAGGTTAAAAAGCGTTTAAGTAAGTTAGAAAAATTACTTATGAATGCTAAAGGTGAAGATGAAAGGTTAAATTATTCTAGAGATATTAGTACGCTTAAGATAATATTGGGCTATTTATCTGATGAAAAGTATACTGACTTTTTTGATGTGGGTATGTATGGAAAATATACGGATATAAAAAATAATGAAGCAATTAATTTCTTTAATAGATATTCTAAAGATATATATAAATCATTATATTGTTATGCGGTTGGTATAAAACTTCCTTGGAGGGTTATTCGTGATACTAAAATAAGTAGTAGTGATTACTTTAAATTGTTAGAGGATTTCTTTAAAAAATACGATGAGAGATTACTTGATTTATATAAAGTTATGGAAAGAGAAGAGAGGATTGAACTTCTTTCAAAGAAATATGTTATTAATAGGAGTGCTTTGGGTCTTAATATTCATTTGACTTCGTTTAATGATTCATATATATTTTCTAGGTTTAATAATAGAATTAGTACTTCTTCTATTTTACCTCATGAACTTGGGCATGCTTATCTTTTAGATGGGACTAGTACTACTGAAGGCCTTATTAATAAGAGTGCATCTTTGTTTTCTGAAGCATATTCTATATTTTTAGAGTTAGTGTTCTTTGATTATTTAAAAGGTACTAAGTATTCAAAGTGTGCGATACGTGAAGAGTATGGTAAACTTGATTCATTCTTGTTGCTTGCTGATTATCAATATGGTTCAATTCTTGGTCTTCAAAATATGAGTGTTAAAGATGGAAATCTATATAGTAGTGATGGAAAAGTAGTAAATACTTATACTTCTAAACTTATGCTTTCTGATATACTTGCGATGCATTTATTAAATTTATATAGAAGTGATAGAAAGATGTTTGAACGTGAACTTGATGCATTTTTCTATATGTTTGGTAGTGCTAGTGATGAAGAAATTATGGCTCATTATAATCTTAATGATATGATAGATAGTACTAGAACTATTATGAATAGTTATGTTAGAAATTTTAAGAAAAAATAAAAACATTGTCATTTTGATATGAACAATGTTTTTGTTTGATTATTCGTTACTATTAGTTGATGCGTTTGCTTGATTTTCTTGTTGTGTAATTAATTTGTTGAATGCTTTTTCTAATTCAGTATCTTCAAATTTCATTTTGTTTTCTTCTCTTAAAGCTTTTAATGCTTTGATAGAATAACCTGTTTCACTTGCCATTTCTTTTCCAATAGTTTCTTTTATTTCATTTGTTAAGTCATCATTAAGTTCAGCTTTTTTATCTTGACTTTTTCTATATACGATGTGATAACCATATGTTGATTTAACTGGTGAAGTAGAGTAACTACCATCTTTTAGGTTCTTTAATGCTTCGAATACTTCATCTGCATAGTCTCCAGTATTTATTTTACCTAAGCTTCCGCCTTTATCAGATGTAGTAGAATCTTTTGAGTATTCTTTAGCTAACTTAGAGAAATCTTCTCCTTTTTTAAGTTTTTCAATTACTTCTTTAGCTTTATCATATGCTTTTTGTTCAGCTTTTTTCTTTTCTTCTTCTGTAGCTCCATCTTTAGCATCTATAGTGATAAGAATATGACTTGCATCAATATCACCAACTACTTCATCATCGTAATACTCTTTTACTTGTTTGTCAGTAACTTGTGTTTTAGCATAGTCTTTAGTCCATAAGTTTCTCTTATAAGTTAAAGATAGATAATCTCTAAAAGCTGATTCACTACTTACTCCATAATAATATTGTAAATATAAATCAAAATTTGCATTTATTTTTTTAGCAGCTTCTTTAGTAGATTTAACTGTTTGACTAATATAAGATTTTTCTTCTGTTGAACTTTCATATTTTTCGTTTAATAACTTTGTATCTATTAAACTCATTAGTTTTTCAGCACCATAAGTACTTTTTAAACTCTCATAAAGTTCTTCTGAACTGATTCCTCCTTCTTCAAATGTTACGATTGCATTTTCGCCATTTGTTAGTTTTACACTTTTACATCCAGCAAGTAATAATACACAGGCAAGTACTAATAAAAATTTTTTCTTCATTTTATCTCTAATATCCTCCTAACTCTTATTATGATAGCAAAAACTATACTAAAATACAAGTAATTATCATACACAAAAAGAAGGAAATGACATACTATAAGAGTGTAAAGATAAAAAAGGAGGAATGTTTTATGAATACAGGTTGTGGTTGTGGAAATAGAAATGGTATTTCAGGAGCAGCATTTGCTTTAGTGTTATTTATATTACTAGTAATCATATTAGGTGCTTTTATCTAATATAAGGAGGTGAATGTATGGGAGCATGTTGTAATCAAGGAACTAATATATTCTTTATAATCTTAATATTATTCATCCTTTTAGCTATTATATTTGGTACTTGCACAGGATGGTAATTTTTAAAAGAGGTTAGCCTCTTTTATTTTGGATTAGTTTTTGATATAATTAGTTTAATAATAAGGGTGAAGAGATGAAAAAGGTATTTAAAGTTATATTTATTATAATGATGTTTATTCCAATTATAGTATTAGGTAGTGTTAAAGTTAATTATAATGATGCTATATATGGGGCTAATAACTATGTACAACAGTTTAGGAATTATAAGTGGTATATAGACTATAAAAATGGAAATAAATATGTTTATGATGGGAGTAACTTTAGTAGTTTAGATGATTTTAAATATGGTGGACTTCTTAATAAAATGGAATATGATATTACAACAGAGAAGACTAAAAATTATTTGAAGATTGCGAGAACTTATTGGACTATTACTAGTAGTGGAGATAAGGTTTATACACTTGATAATGGTACTTATGCATTAACTGATAAGAGTCTTAGAACTGCAGGTGCTAGAGTGACTGAGTATGTTTTACATGGTGTTAGAGTTACTGGACAAGGTAGTTATACTGACCCATGGATGTTTGAGAAGCCTAGTTTTTATGTGAATGTTGAGTCTGTTAAAACAGAGGTAATAAGAAATAGTGATAATAAAGGTATAGAAGACATGAGTATTGCTTTATATGGAGATACTATTAAATATACGGTTGTTCTTAAGAATACAAATTCTAATAATTCAGTTATTAATGTAAGAGATAGTGGTATATTAAAATCTTTAGGTGATGTAGTTAGTATTAATAATAGTGTATCAAGTGTTAAAATAGGTAATACTACTCTTAGTAGTAGTGATGCTCAAAATGCTATAAAGAAATTAATAAGTAAGGGTGGTTATACTTTTACATTAGGTTCAAATCAAGTAATTGAGATAGTTTATGGAGTGGATGTGTATGGTAATGCTGGAGATACTGTTACTAGTAAGATAGAGTACTCTATGGATGAAATGGAAGCTGAACCTTGTGATGAAGTAAATGTTTCAGTTGAAAAGAATATAACATATAATGAAATATCTGAGATTGGTGTTAATGTTGTACTTGCTCTTGATAACTCAAATAGTATGAAAGGAACAAAGATGCGCTCATTAAGAAGTGCAGTTGCACAATTTTTAGATATTGTATATGATGATGATGATGGAATGGTTGGCAATAATGTTTGTATTGTTGTAATGCCAAATAGTAAGACAGAAGATGCTTGGTCTATGTGCAGTAAAAATAAATTGGCGTTAATACAAAGTTCTTATGATAAATTAGATGCTAGTGGTTCTTGGACTCCATTTACTGCAACTTTTGAAAAAGCTGGTGTTCTTATAGCTGGACTAAAATATAAGTATAAACAAAATAGTAACTTTGTATTATTCTTATCAGATGGTTCTCCAAACCCTAATGATTCATCTGCATATTTACCAGAGGCTAAACGACTTAGAGCAATTTCTACTTTCTTTACAATAGGATTTGAAACTAGTGATAATGCAAGTACTACATTAAAAAACATTGCTACACATGAAAATGAGCCTAATTATCTAGGAGATTTATGTTTATGGTGTCCACCAGGTAATGATTGTATAACTTATCCAGTTAACTATAAAAAAATATGCTATGCTAAGGCAACGAGTGGAAATATAAGAGAAATATTTAAAAATATAGCTAAAAAGATGAATGAAAAATCTAAGTTGACTACTAGAGGTGTAATTGCAATATCAAGAAATTTAGATAAAACTAAGAATATAACAATAGAAGTAACTCCTAAGAGTGGAAGTGCTTATATAGTTAAAAAGACATATCAAGAAGCATTAGATGAAAGCTATGTTTTAAATAAAGGTAGTAGGTATGAAATAAATATTAAGAAGTTTAATTCTACTGATAAAATAAATATTACATACTATTTAGAGAGAAATAATTAAGTTTCTCTTTTTTTTCTTGTTAATAAATGTTATTATATTAAGTATGAAAGAGGTGTTACTATGATAGATATTAAACTAATCAGAGAAAACAGAGATTTAGTAAAAGAAAACATTAAGAAGAAATTCCAGGATGAGAAACTATCGTTAGTAGATGACGTCTATAATTATGATATTGAATATAGAGAATGTAAGTCTAAAGGCGATATTCTAAGAAGTGAAAAGAATAAGTTAAGTGCTTCTATTGGTGAATTAATGCGTGATAAAAAAGTTAATGAAGCAAATGAAATTAAAGATAAAGTTAATGAAATGAGTAAAGAGATAGAAGAACTTGAAAAGAGAGAAAGTGAACTTGAAACTTTAATTAGAACTAATATGATGGCTATTCCTAATATTATTGCTTCTGATGTGCCTATTGGTGAAGATGATAGTAAGAATGTTGAAGAAAAGAGATTTGGTGAACCTAAGGTTCCAGATTATGAAATACCATATCATTCAGATATAATGGCTACATTTAATGGACTTGATAAAGAAGCTGCTGGTAGAGTAAGTGGTAATGGATTTTATTATTTAATGGGTGATATTGCTAGACTACACTCTGCTGTACTTGCTTATGCTCGTGATTTTATGATTGATAAAGGATTTACCTATTGTATTCCACCTTATATGATACATAGTGCTGCTGTTGATGGTGTTATGTCATTTGCTGAAAAAGAAAATATGATGTATAAAATAGAGGGAGAAGATTTATATTTAATAGGTACTAGTGAACACTCTATGATTGCTAAGTTCCAAGGACAAATCTTAAAAGAAAGTGAGCTTCCTATTACTATGACTTCATATTCTCCATGTTTTAGAAAAGAAGTTGGAGCTCATGGAATTGAAGAAAGAGGAGTATATAGAATACATCAATTTGAAAAACAAGAAATGATAGTTGTATGCAAACCTGAAGATAGTGAAAAGTGGTATGATAAGATGTGGAATTATTCAGTAGAATTATTTAGAACACTTGATATTCCAGTTAGAAAGTTAGTATGTTGTTCTGGAGATTTAGCTGATTTAAAATATAGATCTTGTGATATTGAAGCATGGAGTCCAAGACAACAAAAATATTTTGAAGTATGTTCTTGTTCTAATTTAACTGATGCTCAAGCACGTAGACTTCAAATTAGATATAAGAAAGAAAATGGTGAAAAAGAATTTGCTCATACACTTAATAATACAGTAATAGCTCCACCAAGAATGTTAATTGCACTTTTAGAAAACAATTATAATGAAGATGGTAGTGTTAATATTCCTGTTGCTTTAAGACCATATATGGGTGGAAAAGAAATACTTAAACCAATAAATAAATAATGTATTAAAAAAGACAACCTTCGGGTTGTTTTTTCTTAGGCAAATGTACGATTTTTAAAGACTTTTCTATGATTTTATGTTATTATAATAGGCAAATAAAAAAGGAGGACTCATGGGAAGTGAAAGATTAACAATTGATACTGAGAGATTACGTGATGATATTTTTAAAATGAAAAAATATTTTAGTAAGAGTCCTCGTGCAGATGATATTAGAAATGATTATTGTAGTTTTTTGACTTTAGTGCTTATGTATGAAAATATTACTGATGAAAAGATAGATACAAGTGATATATTTATAAATCCTAAGAAGGCTAGAAAGATACTTAATTATGAGAATGAAAGAGATAATGTTAGATTTCGTGAATTTTTAGAAAAATATTTTAGTGATATTGCTAGTGTTTTACTTCAGTTTTATGTAAGAGGGGATGGAAAAAATATAATGGATATGCCTTTTTATTCAGTAATGAGAAAATACAATAAAAAGGATTTTACTGATATAATACTTGATTATTTCTCTAAATATGGAATTCGTGAAGAAAGAATCGCTAAAAAATATTTTATGGAAAATAGAATTCAAAATGGTGTTTATATGGATGAAGGTCTTGGATACCTTGTAAACTGTGTTATGAATAAATCTGGATATATATTTACTTCGTATAAAGAACTTGATTCTTTTTGTCAAAGTATTATAGTTCATGAACTAGGTCATGCGATTGATGATGAAGTGTTTGCTTTTCCTCAATATAAGAAACTTGGTAAGTGTGATGTTTTAACTGAAGTGCCATCTACGTTCTTTGAAATTGGTTTTGCATTCTTTTTGAAAGACCAAAATATAGACAGGGATGGAAGTATTATTATAATTAATGATATTATTAGAAGAATTATGGAAACAGCTGAAGGTGTAAAATTAATTATAAATGAACAAGTAAAGAATGGAAGAGTTGTTCTTGAAGATGGTGGATACGCTGTAATAGATGATGAAACTTTAAGTTTGATTGATATAATTACATATGGACTTTCTTATTATATTTCATTTTATCTACAATGTATGTTAGATGGTGATTATAAAGGTTTCATGAAAAGGTTTTATAATTTCTTAACTACAAGAGTTATCACTTGAAGAGGGCATTGAAACTTTAGGAATTAATTATGATGACTTTATGGAAAGTAATAAATTAATTTCTAAAGTTAAAGAGAATACTATAGAGTTAAAGAAAAGATTTAAATAGGGTGATTTATGGAAAAGTTAGAGATAGATAAAAAAAGATTACATGATGACTTAGTAATGTTAAGAGACTTTTATGGTAGTGTTTCTTATGATAAGAGGTATGCTGATGACTATTACTGTTTTATGGAATTAACTAAAATTTATGAAGTGTTGATGTTAAAAGAATTTCCATATGACAGGATTAAAATACTTGAAGGTGTAGTTGATAGTGATGAATATTATACAGCTTCTTTAAAAAAAGAGATTAAAGATAATTTTGATTGGATAAGCAAGCTTTATAGTTCTTTTAATGAAAAAGTAGAAGGTAATATTGAGTCTGTTAAATTACGTAATAATCATGATTACTTAAAAAAATACAATATTTCTGAAATTAGAGATATAATGATTGATTACTTTAGATTGTATGGGGAAAAGGAAGAAAAGTTTGTAAGAAGTTATTTTGATGAAAAGAGAATACAAATGGGAGCACCACTTCTTGACTGTGAAGGAGAACACATATCTACTATGTATGGAAATGTTAGTTATATTCTTTTATCATTTAATAGACATAATGAATTTGATAGTTACTTATTTACTGTACTTGCTCATGAACTTGGTCATGCGATTGATTCAAGTCTTGCCTATTCTAAATATAAAACAAGTGAAGAAAAGTTTCCAGTGTTAGAAATACCTTCAGAGTTCTTTGAAATTGGACTTTTAAGATTCTTAAAAGAAAATAAGATAGATGAAGTAGGTGCTGATATTTTAAAACAAATAATAGTTAGTGATATCATTTCATCTTCAATAAATATTGATTTGGTCAAAAAGAAATATAAAAAAGGAAAGAATATAAAACTTGTAGGGAGTGACTCAGTAAGATTGGATGACGGGAGAGTAATACCTGTATTTAATGATATGCTTTATGGATTTGGTCAGTATATGGGACTTTACTTAGATAATATGTTAGATGGGAACTATAAGGATTTTATGAAAAGATTTTATTATTTCATGAGAAAAAAAGAATTTATGACTATTGATGAAATTTTAGAAACACTTGGAATAGATAAGGATGACTTTATTTGTGGAGGAGCTTTAGCACAAACATTAATTGAAGAAAATAAAGTGCTTAGTAAAAAGTATAAGTAGGTGGTTTATGGAGAAATTAGAGATAGATACTGAAAGATTAAAGAGTGAACTACATAGAGTAAGAAAATATTATGAAGGAAATCCTCTTAGCAAGGACATTTTGAATGATTACTTTACTTATAAAAATTTAGCAGGTATTTTAAATGATATGACACATGAAGATATATTAACGAATGCTTCATATGACTCTTTGAAATTCTTACGTATGAAGATAGATGATATAAGAAGGTCTTCTTTAACTTTTAATGAATGGTTAAATGAGTATGTTGATTTTATTAATTTATATTTGAGTGCTTACTTTCGTGTGATAGAAGAAATAAAATTTGTTAATGTTAAAGAGAATTTAAAAGAAAAAGAGTATAGTCTTCGTGAATTAAAAGAAATAATATTAGATTATTATAGTAAAGTAGGTGATTTTGAATATAGTGTAGCTAAAAAGTATTTTCAGGAAGGAAGAATACAAATGGAACATAAAGAAATGAAATTGTTTAATGGATTCTTCGCTTCTATAATTCATGATAAATTTGGTTATATATTTCTTAACGGAGATAAAATTAATTCGTTACTTTTAAGTACTCTTACTCATGAGATAGGTCATGCGATTGATCATGAAAAACATTATTTTCAAGATATTAAATATAAGGATAGTTATAATGATTTAATGTCTGAGGTACCATCTACTTATTATGAAGTTGGTATTATGAAATTCTTAAGGGAAAATGGTATTGACGAATTTGGAGGAAGTCTATTACTTCAGGAGTTCTATATGTATATAATTTTATACTGTAAACATATTAATATGCTTGCGGTTGAAAAAGAAAAATATGGTAGGTTAAATATAAATGATACTGGAAAAATTATATTGCATGATGGAAGTATAATAAATGTTGTAAAAGATATAAAATATATGATTAGTGATTATTTAACATTGTTCTTACAAAGCAAAGATAGAGATAGTAAGGAAACAGTTAAAATGTTACATGAAGTATTATCTAAAAGATATGAATGTAATCTTTATGATATTTTGAGACTATTTCAAATAGAAATTGATGATTTTGTATGTGCAAAAGGAATAAAAAATGATATTATAGATAACAATAATATTCTTAAAAAGAAATGTGAGTAGGTGTGTTATGGAAAAGATAGAAATAGATACTAATAGACTAAAGAGTGAACTACTTAAAGTTAAGGAGTATTATGAGGGAAATCCTAATAGTGATGACATTAAAAATGATTATCTTAATTTTAGGGCTCTTGCGAATAGATATAGTACTTTAACACATGAAAGTATTTTAGGGGACGTTACATATGATGTGATGTTATTTGATTTTATAAAGGCAGATTATATACATAATTCATCTAGAATATTTTGTAGTTACTTAAATAGATATATTGATTTTGTTAATGCTTTTTTAATAGGATATAGTTATATGACAAAGAAGATAGGTTTAATTAATACAAAAGGTAAACCATTAGATAAAGTGTATAGTCTTAAAGAGTTTAAAGAGATACTACTTGATTATTATAGTTCTATTGGAGAATTTGAATATAATGTAGCTAAAAAGTATTTTCAGGAAGGAAGAATACAAGCTGGAAATAAAAATACTGAGGTTCTTGGTAGTTTTCTTGGTTTAATTCATGAAAAGTGTGGTTATATATTTACAGGTAGTGATAAACTTGATTCTTCATTGCTTTCTACACTTGCTCATGAACTAGGGCATGCGATTGATTATGAGAAATATTATTTTCCAGATAATAAAATGAAAGATAGTTTTACTGATTTATTTGCTGAAGTTCCATCTACTTATCATGAAATAGGTATATTAAAATTCTTAAAAGAAAATGATATTGATGAGATTGGTGCACGCCTTTTATTTCAAAATATTTATAATTTTATACTTAGAATGTCAAAACGTATAAGTAGAGTTGCAAGTGATGTTAGTAGATACGGAGAAATTAATGTAAAAGACGATGGTACTTTAAAATTGAATGATGGAACTGATATAAATATTAGAGCTGATATGAAATATTCAATATCAAACTACTTAGCATTATTCTTGCTTGATAAAGATAGAGATACAAAAGAAACGGTAAAGATTATAGATGAAGCATTATCTAAGAGATATGAGTCTACTATTTATGATTTTTTAAAAAATGTAAATGTACAATCTAATGATTTAATGTGCGCAAAAGGATTAGAAAGTGATATTATAGAAAATAACAATATTCTTAAAAAGAAATATATGTAGGGGGGATGTATGGAGAAGTTAAAGATAGATACTAAAAGATTACATGATGAACTTGTTAGTCTTAGAAATTATTATAGTAGAAGTCCACGTAAGGATGACTTAAAGAATGATTATAATGCTTTTAAAGATTTGGTAAGTGTATACGAGAATCTTACAGGTGAAGAGTTTAAAACTGATGGGTTGTTTCCTAATAAAAAGAAAGTAGAAGATATGCTTGATAAGAGTGCTATTAAAATGGGAAGTGAAATGTTTAAAAATATTGAAGATTACTTTGATTTTACATATAAGACTTTTTGTAATTTCTACAATAAGAATATTCAAAATATATTGGATGTACCTTACTTTGCAGCTATGAGAAGATATAATGAAAAAGAGTTTAAAGACATTATACTTGACTATTATAGTAAGTATGGTAATCATGAATATGAACTTGCTCATAAGTATTTTGATGAAGGAAGAATACAAATAGGTTATCCATTATGGGATGCTGAAGGGTATCATTATAGTACTATATATGGAAATATTGGTTATATAGTTTTATCACTTAATTTGTTAGATTCATATTGTCAAAATATTTTAGTTCATGAACTAGGACATGCGATAGATAATAGTTTAGTACTTTCTCCTTTAAGAAAAAAGATAGATTATTCAGACTCTTTATTAGAAGTACCATCTTCATTCTTTGAACTTGGGTTTACGAAGTTCTTAAAAGATAATAAGATAGACGTAGATGGAGCTAATATTATGTTTCAAGATACATTTGTTGGTCTTAGAAATTCAGCTATAAGTATTGATGCTTTAAATGATGAAGTTCAAAAAGGATATGATATATTGATAGATGAAGAAGGTGAGTCTACGCTTAGTGATGGAGAGGTAGTACAAACACATAAGATATTTACATATGGAATTTCTTATTACATAGCTTTGTATTTACAATGTATGTTAGATGGAAACTATAAAGAATTTATGAAAGACTTTTATGGATTTTTAGCTAATAGAGATAAACTAACTTTAGAAGAAAGTATTAATATGCTTGGAATAAACAGGGATGACTTTATAAAAGGCAATGTGATAAAACCACTTGTCAAGGAAACAAACATGGAATTAAAGAGGAGATTTAACTTATGATGAGTGGTGATAATATTAAAATAGATACTAAAAGACTTCATGATGATTTAGTTAAACTAAGAGAACTTTATAGTAAAAGTCCTCGTAAAACTGATTTAAGAAAAGGTTTAATTTTTACAGATGTGTTAAATGATATATCAGAAGTTTTAGGTGGTTCTAAAGTAAATATATATGAAGTAATACCTAATATTGATGAAGTTATTAGAATGAATAATAAAAAGGTTAATAAAGAAACTTTTCAATTCTATTATTTTATAGGGGAAGAACTATTTGATATTTATAATATGTTATTTCCCTATATAAACCTTTCATTTGATGAAGAATTAAAAATAGTTCCTTTTAGAGATACTCTTAGAAAATATAGTTTAAATGATTTTAAAGATATATTGTTTGATTTCTTTAGTAAGTTTGGACCTTATGAAGAAAGTGTATCTCGTAAATATTTTGAAGAAAAGAGAATAGAGTTTGGATATCCTGATAGAGAAAATAGTGGAGGATTTGTTGCTTCAAATATAAATGATTTAGGGTATATATATACTAAATATAGAGAACTTAATACAAGAAGTTTATCTGTTATGGCACATGAGATAGGTCATGCGATAGATTTTAAAAAATATTATAATACTCAAGGTATGAGAAATGCTAATGTATGTGATGTTTATATGGAAATACCTTCTGCATTCTTTGAAACTGCTTTTAGTAAGTATTTAAAAGAAAATAAGATTGATGAATTTGGAGGATACATGGCTTTTCAAAATATATTAGCACTTATATATGTAAGACTACTTGATATACATAAATATTTTAAATTAAGAGAGAAATATAATCATATAACACTTAACACAGTAGGAGATGTAGTGTTTCCAAATGGACAAAAGGTAGAACTTAGAAAAGCAGTATTATATGCAGTAGCTTATTATGTAGCAGTTTTTCTTAATGATAAAGTAGATATTTATGATGAAAAATTTATGAGAAGGTTATATTCTGCTTCAATGATGAGAGAAAGATTAGATTTAAAAGATGTAGTAGAGATACTTGGACTAGACTCAGAAGAGTTTAAAAATCCATTAAATTTAAAAGATGCAATGAAGGAAAACAATGATGAAATTATAAGGAGGTTTAGATTATAATGGAAGCACGTGAGTTATCAATTGACACAGAAAGACTTGTTAATGATTTAATAAAAATGAGACTTTATTATGAAAAAAGTCCACGTAAAGATGATATAAAGAATGATTATGC
>CAKONA010000007.1 GCA_934096785.1 uncultured Bacilli bacterium
GAAATAACACCTATATATCTTTTAGTAAAATCCATTATCTTTTGCATTTAATCACCTTTATTCTTCTATAATTTTAACATAATTTTTTATTAAATGAAACATTATTTTATAAAAAGTTAAAGTTCACTATATTTCAAGTGAACTTTACTACTTATTAACTAGATTTTAATGTGAAGTACCCTGGTGTTCCTGATTTATCTATTCTTGCATATGTTTTGTCTTTGTATGAAGAAGTATATTTTGTGCCATTTCCACCTACTAAACTCGAACTGCTTGAAAACATATCTTTACTATCAGTGACATTATCTGTTATGAATTTATTACTAACATATATTGTTTTTAATTTATGGCAGTTTTCAAACATACTCTTCATATTTGTTACTTTTGCTGTATCAAAACTGCTCAAATCATATGAGGTAAAACTATTATTTCCAAACATTGATTGCATATTAGTAACATTACTGGTATCAAAATTAGTTAATCCTGTTAATGTCGTTGCTTTAATCGTAAAAAACATGCTGTACATATTTGTAACTTTACTTGTATCGAAATTACTTACATTTATCGTTGATAGTTTTGAACCAAAGAACATACTTGACATATCAATTACTTTACTTGTGTTTAACCTATCTAATCCTTTTACTGTGGTTAATGAGCCAGCCATGAACATTTGATGCATATCAGTTACATTGCTTGTGTCAAAACTACTTATGTCTATTGATGTAATCAAACTATTTGCAAACATTCCTGCCATATTAGTTACATTACTTGTGTTAAAATTCGATAAATCTAAGTCTTGAATATTACATGTAGCAAACATGTAACTCATATTAGTAACATTACCAGTATTAAAATTATCAATTTTAAGTGACCTCGTGTATTCATTCATAAACATGCTTCCCATATTAGTTACATTGCTTATATCCCATTTACTTAAATCAAGTGATGATACATGACTTCCAGAAAACATGTAAGCCATATTAGTTACATTACTTGTGTCAAAATTTTCAATTTCGGGTAGTGATGTTACTTGACTGCCACTAAACATATAACTTATGTTGACTGCATTACTTGTGTCAAAATTGTTCAAACCTTTTATTTCAGTTGCACTACTTTTTGAAAACATGCCTGATAATGTTTTTGCATTGCTTGTATCAAGATTACTAACATCTAATGTGGTCGCTGCAGAACTTGCAAACATTGAAGCCATTCTTGTCACATATTTCGTATAGAAGTTACTTAAATCAAATGATTCGGCTTTACTATTCATAAACATATAAGACATGCTTAATACGGGTTTATCATTTACAAATGTACAAGGCACTTCCGAGACAGAATTTGTACTAGTTTTGTCTGTTAATACCACACCCCAACCATCTTCATCATCTTCAAAAAATTCCCAAGCAAGGCCACCACCACTGTTTGTCTTATAACTATATGTATAAATGCCGTTTTCATATTTTGTGCCAACGTTTAACGTTTGGTCAGTATAACAATATTTAGCTTTTGGGTCTTTTTCTATTCCCTTTGGAATTTCGCTATAACCATCTGGTACTTCTACATCATCTAATGTGTTTGTTCCATATCCTCCACTTACTTTTAATGTTACACTTTGATATTCTGAATAATTATTAACAATTTTTAATTTTATTTTTGAAGTTGCATCTATTTTCAAAGAAGAATTTGCCGGATTATAATTGCCAACTGTTCCATCATCATTATTTAATTGTTCAAAGTAATAGATTTCAATATTTTCATTATTTTCGTACAAAAGTTTATAATATGTGTTGATTGCATTTAAATTGGTAATATTTACATCAACCATAGTTGTTCCAGGTGCTACTTCTATTGTATTTGTATTATTTCCATCGAGTGTTAAGGTGTATTTTAATTGTCCTATGTACATTTCAGCAGCTCTATGATTACCGTTTGTTACTATAAAACTTGATAGTGTGTATGTAAGCAATATACATAATGCTAGTACTATTGAAATAACACCTATATATCTTTTAGTAAAATCCATTATCTTTTGCATTTAATCACCTTTATTCTTCTATAATTTTAAAATTATTTTTTTTAAATTACCATAATGCTTCACAGTATACTGCACATCCTTTTACGAATGTCCAGTCTGGAATATCACCGTTGACTGTTAATTTTGTTTTATCACATTCTATTTTGTTTCTCCATCTTTTTCCGCTTCTTGTACAAGTTATTCCTTTTATTTTTACTTTCATAGCTACTGTTGTCGAACTGAATGAGTTTGAACCTGCATTATAGTAAATCCAATAATCTGATGCTAGATATCCTGGTGTACAACTTCCTCCGTTACCATCAAGAACTGCTCTTACTTCTTTTTTGTATTGGCCGTTTAGTGTAAAGTTGCTTGATATTGTTATTGTTTGGCCATTTGAGTAAGTTATGCTTCCATCTGTTGATGTACCTGTTGTCCATCCTAGATTAGTGTATGTATTATTCCAACTTGAACCTCCACAATTATCTTTGAATGTTCTTTCTGATAGAAGTGTTATTTGTCCTGATGTTGCTTTATTATAAACATAAATTGAGTCTGTTCTAGTTCCTTGATAATCTTTATAAGTTATAGTTAGTGTTTTTCTATAAATCGCATAAAGTGTTGTGTTAGCTGTCGGTTTGAAACTTTTAAGTGCTGAAGTTGCATTAACATTTGTATTCCATCCTAGGAATGTATATCCACTTTTAGAGGCTGTGAATGATAGGTTTGCTGTGTTTCCACTTAATACTTGTTGATTAGTTGCATTTGAACTTGACCCTCCATTATTTGTGTAATCATATTTTACTAGGAATATTGGTGTCCATCTTGCTGTTATAGTTGTTGATTCTGTAAATACTGTACTTTCATCTACTTTTGTTCCGTCTGATTTGTACCATCCAGCAAATTGATTAGATGATTTAGTTGGTGCACAAAGTGAACCAATTTTATCACCACTTGTCATTGATTTAGTTGAACATCCACTTCCTCCATTATTATTATAAGTGATTGTTATTGTTGGATTTTTAAAGTTAACTGTACAATCCATATTTCTGCTTACTGAATCTATTGTAAGTTTTCCATTTTTATAAACTAAGTTACAGTCATTTGATGCATATTCGTACTTATCAATTAGATTTACATTGAATGAAACTTTTTCTCCTTCTCTTGCGATGTATTCTGTTGGTGAAACTGTACCTTTTGTTTCATCTGAACTCTTCATTGTTATTTCATAAAGCCCTGTAAACATCCATGGGTCACTATATGTGCCTGAACCTGTTACACCTACATTTTCTCTAATGTACTCTGTTATTCTTGTACCAGATGATGATGTTTTTACTAGTTCTTTTGTATTATCAATTGTGTCATCTGTTATGATATATGAAGAAGAATCTGTGTCTGTCATTGTCCAGTATTTACTTCCATCAAATAGATATGTGTATCCTTTTGAATCTTTTGAAATATTGAATTCTTGAAGATTAAGAAGTCCACCTAGTTCGTATCTACTATCTTTTGAAAGAGTTGAATCTTTATACTTAAATGGCATATTAGAAAGTAGTATATACTTTTTATAATATGGATATCCTGTTATATATCTATTAGTATATTTAGTTGATACTTCGAATGTATTATTCATTTTAGCGTTTATGAATATTGGTATTATAAGTAGTAATAGGATTAATATTTTCTTTTTCATCTTTTCTCCTTTCTTCTTTTGTTGATTGTATCAATTATTGTAGTTATAACTATATCTCTATCTATATCATGACTTTCTTTTTCGTCTCTTAATTTAAATTCTACTTTGTTTTCTTCTAGTTTTCTACCTATTGTTATACGTATTGGAATACCAATAAGGTCCATATCATTGAATTTGATACCTACTGTTTCTTTTCTATCATCAAGTATTGTATCAATACCTAGTTCTTGTAGTTTTTTATATAGATTGCTTGCGTATTTATATGTTTCTTTATCATTTACATTGATAATAACTATACTTACTTTGTAAGGAGCTACTTCCATAGGCCATATGATACCTTTTTCATCGTTATGTTTTTCTACGATGGCTGATATACATCTATCTATTCCTATACCATAAGAACCCATATGTACATAATTAGATGTGTTTGTTTCATCTATGTATTTTAGGTTATAAACTTTACTATAAGTTGTTTCAAGTTTAAATATTTGACCTACTTCTATACCTTTTATTATGTTACATTTGCTTTTACATCTTGGACAAAGTGAACTCTTGTTAAATAGTTTTATGTCTGCGTATTTGCTTACTTTGAAGTCTATTCCTGGTGTTACATTTTTATAATGATAATTTTCTTCGTTGCTTCCGCATATTGCATTGTACATGCTCTTTATTTCATTGTCTGCGATTATTTGCATTGTTGTTTTAATAGGTCCTACATATCCAGCTTTTGTTCCTATTCTATCTAGTTCGTATTCACTAGGTATTTCTATGTTGTTATATTTTAATAGTTTTTTTAGTTTGTATACGTTTAGTTCTGCATCTCCTCTTAGTAGTAACATTTTATATTGTTCATCTGCTTTAATTATTAGAGACTTTATGATATTAGTAGGTTCTACACCTAGGAAGTCGCTTAGACTCTTTATTGATTTTTTACCTGGTGTATATATACGTGTGCGACTTTTTAATGTGTTATCTTCTTTTTTATAAGTATCAAAAGATGATGCTTCTTCTATATTAGTAGTATAACTACATTTAGTACATTTAACCACTTCATTATCTCCATGAGGGGACATTACTTGAAATTCTTCACTTGATACTCCATTTGTAGAGTCAGGATCTATTCTTACTACCATTGTGTCTATTCCAAGTCTTTTAAATATATTATTGAATGTTAAATACATTTTGTCATAGCTAATATCAAGGCCACCTTCATCAGCATCAAAACTATATGCATCAGCCATAAGAAATTCTTTTTTACGAATAAGTCCAAATTCTGTATGATGTTCATCTCTATACTTATTACTTAATTGATATAATGTAAAGTGTAAGTCTTTGTAACTTTTGATTTTATTTCTAGCAAGTAAAGCAAATAGTTCTTCATGAGTTGGACATAATGTGTATTCTTTATTATTTCTTCCTTTTAAATTGAATATTTCACCCTTTAGTAGTGCTTCTCTATTACTTGTTTCAAATATGCGTCTGTCTACTAAAGATGGCATAAGTAATTCATCTGCACTATTTTTATTCATTTCCTCTCTTATGATTTGTTTTATGTTTTCGATTACTTTTAGTCCTATGGGAAGGTATGAATAAATACCTTTATCTATTTTATAAATCATACCGCTTTTAATAAGAAGAGAGGCTGAAATGCATTCTTCATCATTTGGTAGTTCTCTTCTAGTTATAAAGAAATTATTTGATATTCTCATATTAATCACCTACTATATATGAAGTTAGTTGTCTTTTATTTATGTCATTTGTGTCATATCTTACACATACTAAAAGGCTATTCATACTATCTTTTGTTATTGGATTTACTACTGTTTGTTTTGAGTCTTTGTCACCTGATAGGTAACCTGTGTGAACTAATTCATTTATACTTACACATACACAATCATCATTACAATCTGTTTGATTAGTGTAATCTTCTGATACATGAGAAGGAACACTTATTAGGTTATCACTTCCCCATTCTCTAGCTGCGGTATTTATTTGTTTAATTTTACTATCGTATGTTTGTTTTAATGTGTTTTGTCTTAATTCATTTATGCTTGGAACTATAATTAATGCTAGTAAAGCCATGATTGCTAAGACAACTAATAGTTCTATCAAAGTAAATCCTTTTTTATTCATATTCTTTATTCTCCTACTATAGAAGTATAGCAAATTTTAGAAATAATAACAATAATTTTGTTGAAATAATACTAAAAGTTGTATATAATATATATTAGAATAGAAAGAGGTATAATATGAAGGAATTTGACTTTGAGAAAATGCCTATAGTTGAGATTGTTAATGATATTATCATGGACGCTGTTAAAAGGAATGTTAGTGATATTCATTTTGATCCTTCTAAGGAAAATATAAAAATTAGAATTCGTATTGATGGTATTTTATCAGATTATTCTATTATACCTGGTAAATATAAACGTAATATGATTTCTCGTATTAAGATGATTGCTGGAATGAATATTATGGAAACTCGTTTACCTCAAGATGGTGCGATTAAGAGTAGAATTGGTAAAAAGATGCTTGATCTTCGTGTTTCTTCACTGCCTACTAACTGTGGTGAAAAAGTAGTTATTCGTATACTTGACTATAGTAAGAGTTTACAGGGACTTGAAACTTTAGGTTTTTCTGAAGATAGTCTTCATAAGATTGAGAAGATGGTTGCTGTACCTAATGGTATTATTCTTGTAACCGGAGCTACTGGTAGTGGTAAATCTACTACTGTTTACTCTATTTTACAAAAGATGAATACTCCTGATGTTAATATAATTACTGTTGAAGACCCAGTTGAAATGGATATAGCTGGTATTAATCAAGTACAAGCTCAAAGTGAAATTGGTCTTACTTTTGCAAATGTACTAAGAAGTATCTTGCGTCAAGATCCTGATATTATAATGATTGGAGAAATTCGTGATGATGAAACTGCTAGAATTGCTGTTCGTGCTTCAATTACTGGGCATATGGTTTTATCAACAATACATACAAATAACTCATTAAATACAATTGAAAGACTTACTGATATGGATGTAGAACGTTATTTACTTGGTTCTGCTTTAACTGGTATTATTTCTCAAAAACTAGCAAGACGTCTTTGTCCTCACTGTAAGCAACTAAGAGACACTACTCCTTATGAAAAAAGTGTATTTAAGAAAGTTCTTAATAAAGATGTAAACCAAATGTTTGATGCTAATAAAGATGGATGTGATAAATGCTTTAGAGGCTATAATGGTCGTATTGGTCTTTATGAAGTTCTTCTTATGAATGAAGATATAAGAGATGCTATTACTAATGCAATGCCTAAACATGAACTTAGAAAACTTGTTTATAAGAGTGATGTTATTACCCTACTTCAAGATGGACTTGATAAAGTGTTATTAGGTGAAACTTCATTTTCTGAAATACTTAAAGCAGTTGATCTTGATAATGATATATCTAATTATGAAGATGATAACTTAAAGAATAGTATAAACGATAGTCAAAATCATAATGAAAGTGTTAAAGAAGAAGTAAAAGAAGAAAAACCTGAAGAAAAGCTAGAGATTATGTCTAATGAACCTGATATTGATTATGAAGCATTAATACCAAGTGATCCAGATAATCATAATAATGAGATACCTCATGATACAGTTAAACCTGGTGAGATAGAATACTTTAATTTATAGAAACTTCGGTTTCTTTTTTTATTCATTTAAAAAGTAGTATTGCTACTACTTAGAAACTTCTTGAGGAACCTCCTCCGCCTGAAGAGCCTCCTCCACCAGAGAAACCTCCACCAGAGAATCCTCCTCCACCAGAGAAACCTCCGAATGATGAAGAATGGTAACTTCCTCCTCTTGCACTGTATGTGTCTGTTGTGAACATTGATAAGAAGTACATGAATCCATTAAAGAATGATGTGAATGCTGCTAAATCAAAGTATGCATTTTTAACTGCAAACATTGTTACAAACTTTAATATAAATGCATAAAGAATGCAACTTACTACTTTTAATACTGTCTTTTTTCTTAAGAATATTTGATTTACTACAACACCAAATATAAGTCCAAATATGCCACCTGCAATAAGGATATCAACGTTTGCATTGTTTGTAGTTGTTGGTTCTGTGTATTCAATATTAAGATTGTTCTCTTTAACTATTTCTTTATAGAAAGCATCGTATCCGTTTTTAATTCCTTCGTCCCATTTATTATCTTTTAAATAAGGTATTATGTATTCATCTTGAAATCTACCTGTTTTACCATCTGGAAGTATTCCTTCTAAACCATAGCCTACTTCTACTCTAAACTTTCTTTCTTCAAGAGCTAAAAGAAGGAGTAAACCATTATTTTTATCTTTAGAACCAATGCCATAACTATTAAATAAAGTATTAGCATAGTCTTCAATAGAACTTCCTTCTAAATTTTTAACAGTAACTACTACTATTTGTGTTCCATCTGTGTTATAAAGCCGTTTACTCTTATTAATAATATAATCTTTTGTTTCATCTGATAAAATATTAGCTGTATCATTTACATAGAATTCATAAGATGGACTTACTATAGCATCTACCTTTAAAAATGAGAATGATAATAAAAGAAGGATTAAAAGTGTTTTAATCCTAGAATTCAACATTTGGTACACCAGTTTCTGATTCACTTACTTCAAAGTAATCTTTCTTATCAAATCCTGCGATAGATGCGATTATATTCTTTGGAAAAACAATTATTGATTGATTGTAATCTTTAACTGCGTCATTGTAGTTCTTTCTACTTACTGCGATTCTGTTTTCTGTACCTGCCAGTTCGTCTTGTAATTGAATGAAGTTAGTATTTGATTTTAAATCTGGATAGTTTTCAACTATGACATTAAGTGAACTTAATGCATTTGTTAATTCACTATTTGCTTTTGCTTGATCTTTTGGTGTTTTAGCATTTACTAAGGCACTACGAGCTTCAGTGATACTGTTAATTATACTTTCTTCATGAGCCATATAACCTTTAACAGTACTAATTAAGTTTGGTATTAAGTCTGTTCTTCTTTTTAGTTGAACATTAATATCTGCATAAGCTGAGTCTACAGCTTCTCCTTTCTTAGCTATTTCATTGTAACTAGATATACCTAATAATGCTATAACTGCTACTACTGCAAGTATTATTATGAGTGTGTAATTCTTTTTCATTTTATCCCTACTTTCTTTATATTAAGTATATACTAATTATAATGTTTTTACAATAGATGAATATAATTTAATGGTGAGGATATGTTTCAAAGTGTACAGAATAAAAGAATTAGAATTGTGTTTGTTATATCGCTTTTAGTATTTTTCTTTGTACTTGTTAAGGTATTTTATATACAAGTTATAGAATATAAGAAGTTAAATGGTCTTGCTAGTGAACTATGGAGTCGTAATTTAACTGTACAAGCTGATAGAGGAAAAATACTTGATAGAAATGGTAAAGTTATAGTTGATAATGTTACGACTGTTGGACTTTATTTAGTTCCAAGTCAAATACTTAATAAGGATGAAGTTACTAGAACATTAAGCGAGATTCTTAATGTTAGCTATGAAGAGATGTATAAACATGTAAGTAAGAAAACATCTATTGAAAGAGTTCATCCTGAAGGAAGAAACTTAAGTTTTGAAGTGGCTGATAAGATAAACAGTTATAATTATGATGGAGTTTATCTTTTGAAAGAGTCTAAAAGAGACTATAAATATAAGAATGTTTTATCTCATGTTATTGGGTATACTGGTATTGATAATCAAGGACTTAGTGGACTTGAGTTAAGATATGATAAAGAGTTAACTGGAAAAAATGGAAGTATTAAATACTATAGTGATGGTAAAGGTAAAAGACTTTCTATGCCTGAAGTGTACAATGAGCCTGTTAGTGGTAATGATATAAAGCTTACGGTTGATTTGGATATACAACTTTCTTTAGAAAATGAATTAGAGAGTGCTTATACTAAGTATAATGCTGATGGGGCGATTGGGCTTGTTATGAATCCTAAAAGTGGAGAGATTCTTGCGATGAGTAGTTTTCCTTCATTTATTCCATCTAATTATAAGGAATATGAAGAAGAAGTAATAAATAGAAATCTTGCGATATGGGCAAACTTTGAACCTGGTTCTACCTTTAAAATTGTGACTCTTGCTGCCTCTATTAATGAAGGGCTTGTAAATATATTTGAAGATCACTATTATGATACTGGCAAAGTTAGGGTTGCGAATGCTACTTTGCACTGCTGGAAAAGAAAGGGACATGGAGATCAAACTTATGTACAAGTAGTTGAGAATTCATGTAACCCTGGGTTTGTGTCTTTAGGGCAAAAACTTGGTAAAGAACAATTATTTAAGTACATTACTGAACTTGGTTTTGGAAAGAAAACAGGAATTGATTTAAATGGTGAAGGAACTGGTATACTTTTTAAAATGGATAAGATTGGGCCTGTTGAGCTTGCGACTAGTGCGTTTGGTCAAGGTATTAGTGTTACCCCTATTCAACAAGTAACAGCTGTTAGTTCTATTGTTAATGGTGGGACTCTTTATACTCCTTATATCGTAAGTGAAGTTAGTGATAAGAAAGTAAGTCCAACTGTAAAACGTAAAAATGTTATAAAGAAGGAAACTAGCGAACTTGTTAAGTATGCTCTTGAGAGTGTTGTTGCTAATGGTAGTGGAAGGAATGCTTATATTGAGAATTATAGAGTTGGTGGTAAAACCGGTACTGCTCAGAAAGTCGGAAGTAATGGAAGATATATGAGTGGTAACTATATCTTATCATTTATTGGTTTTATGCCTGCTGATGACCCTGAGTTTGTTATTTATATTGCACTTGATAATCCTAAAGGTGTTACTCAATATGGAGGTGTTGTAAGTGCCCCTATCGCAAAGAATGTACTTAAAGATATTATTTCTATTTATGACATGAAGGAAGATACTAGTGGACTACCTAAAATATATAGATGGGATGACATTAAATATATAATGATACCTGATGTAATTGGTAAAACTAAAAAAGAAGCAAAAGCACTCCTTAATGGATTTAATATTGAGTTTGTGGGTGATGGAGACAAAGTAATTGATACTAGTCCTAGTGTTAACTCAAGAACTAAAGAAGGTTCAGTTATAAAGGTGTTACTTAATTAGAATTTGTGATAGAATTTGTATAGGGAGTTGATTCTTGTGAACACAGAAAAATTAAAGTTAGAACTCTTAGAACAACGTAAATTAAAATTCAAAGGTAATGTGTATCATCACTTTCAAGTGAACTTTGCCTATCATTCAAATAAGATTGAAGGTAGTAAGCTAACTAAAGACATGACTGAAGAAATATTTGAAACAAACTCTTTTATTCCTAAAAGTGATGAAGCAGTTAAACTCGATGATTTAATTGAAATGAAGAATCATTTTAGATTATTTGATTATTGTCTTGATACATTAGATGAACCATTGTCAAAAGATATGATGAAAGAAATGAATAAAATATTAAAGAGAAATACAACTGATGAAGATAATCCTAGATATAATGTTGGTGGTTTTAAGATTGTTCCTAATAAGATTGGATTTATAAATGTTATTCCCACTTCTGAACCAAAAGATGTAGAAAAAGATATAGATGAATTACTTAGTTGGTATCAAGAATTAAAAGAAATAACTATTGAAGACATTATTGAATTTCACTATAGATTTGAATGTATTCACCCTTTTGGTGATGGCAATGGTCGAGTTGGCAGAATGATAATGTTTAAAGAGTGCTTAAAAAATAATATTGTACCTTTCATTGTACTTGATGAAGATAAGCCCTACTACATGAGAGGACTTAAGAATTATAAAGAAGACAAGATGTTCTTAATTGATACTATTAAACATGAACAAGATTTATATGAAAGTGTTGCATCTGAAATGTTAGATTTTGATTTAGAGGATAAGTAAGTAACTTATTCTTTTTATACATTCAAAAATAGCCATTGCTGGCTATTTGCAAGTGTTTAGTTTTCCTACTCTACTATATAAGGATTAGCAAGAGAGCCATCTCCACTTGTTACAATTGCTTTAGAGTTAAGAGCTGTGACAGAACGAAGTTCATGTCTTCCAACAACGTTGCTTGAACTTATACTACAATTATAAACAATTTCATAAGAAGAAGCATTTCCACTAGTATATGAAATTGGAGTGATAGTCCAATATGTAGTTCCGTTGTGCAAGAAATTACTATAATTTGGTGTGTTGTTAGAAACACCACTATATATCGCTTCATCTATTGTTATCAATCCAATTGGATTTTTCAACAATTTATTGCCATATTTTTCAGAATTTGTTGTAAATAAATCGTTTGACATATTTTCGCATTTGAATGAAGGCAACTTTTTATTAGTTCTAACATTACCCTTAAAAATTGTATTATTATTTCCAAAACCTCCATCTTTATTTTCAGATGCTCTATCATTACAAAATGAAATATCATAGCTTATTTTCTCATCATAACTTATTAAATTTGTTTTATACCAGTCTTCTAACATTGTCTTTATAGGACTATCAATTTTATTACTAACTGATTGACTTTTTGAGTTGGTAAAAAAATTTGATATAATTTTTACTTTTATTTGCATAATGCCATTTACGTCTAAATTGTATGGTTCACTAACCAGTTTTACTAAATAACTACAAGTTTTAGCACTTGAATTTATACAAGTATAATAGCCTATAAAAGATGTTGCTGCAGTTCCACTAATAACTTCTCCATCAAGTGTATACATACCATTTGTCTTATCAAATGAGTAAGTTTTTGATAATGATAAATTTTGAATATTTGATATAGGCATAGTTTTTTCTTCTGAACTAATATTATTAATATAAACTTTTGGTAAATCCGGTTGCATATACCCTACATATGCAGCATCTCCTGTATTTGCATTATAATTTGTACCCCCTATTGTTGATGCACTTCCTAAAGATGTTGTCGATGTTCCATTATATAAAAGTCTAACATCACCATTTTCATCTATTCTGATTATTCTCCAATAATAGTTTCCGAACTTAACGTTGTTATTTAATTCATACCATGTGAATCCTTTTGATTCACATGCTGACTTGCTTAAATCAAGACTACATTTGTAGTTTGACCACGTACCTCCTGCTGAAGTACATTTAGTACCACTGTTGTCTTCACTTGCATAATTTGTATAAGCACAAAAAGAGCCACCTCTAAAGTAGTAGTTCTCAGAGTCTCCAAGTTGGTCATCTACATATACTCCTTGTCCATTAGTTGGTGAGCTTATTTTTGAGAAGTTAATGTTGTTATCACTTTGAGTAGTGTTATCTGTTATGATTTTGCATCTAAGTGAGTTATTGTTTTTACAATCTTTATCCCATCTTGCTGATGTACCCTCTATTTGAAGAACACCACTAAATGATTTACCTTGATTTTCTTTTTGATTTTGATTTGTATCAATGAATGAAACTGTAAGCGTGTATGTATGAGTTACTCCTGTTGGAAGTTCAATGTTATCTTTTATATCTCTATCATATGCAGCTTCTTCGGTTACTCCTGAGCATGTTCCACTTGAACTTGTACAAGTAAGTTTTATAGTTAGTTCATCATTAGTGATTGTGTTGTTGAACTCTTGCCAATTTATTTTGTAATAAACTGTATCTGTTCCAGTATTCTTAACAGTGAAAGTCTTTGTAGTTGAACTACCTGGTTTAGCATTTTCTAGTACTATTTGTTT
>CAKONA010000008.1 GCA_934096785.1 uncultured Bacilli bacterium
TTTCTAACTTCCTTAATACAATCATTTTGTTCAACATAATCCATATAATACATATCATCTTGAGATATTTGTGTTCCTTCAATTCTTGATGATCTAACACTTTCACCTAAAATTAAAGAATCTAGAAAATATTTTTGGTCAAATTTAAACATTTTTAATAAAGATTTATATTGACCATATTTGTCATTTGCTTGTCCTAACAATCTTATCGTTTCGTTATCAAGTTTATATTTAATTGGTAATAAATTTGCTTTATAAGGTTCCATACTTTGCACTCCTCTCAGTAATAATATATCATTTTTTTATAAAATAATCACAATATATTTGAATTTATTGTATATTTTACACCATTTTTATACACTATTCAAGTATTTATTGTGATTATTAGTACTAATTTATACACTATTTTGCATTTTATTGTATGTTTTTTACTATTTTTATATATTTTTACACAGTGTAATGTGACAAATTAAAAGAGTATTTCTACTCTTTCTCAAGTGCATCCATAATATATGGAGCTATTTGTATTTTTCTTGATACTATATCTTTTAGTGGAACTCCTTCATATATCTCTTTTAAATCAAAACTATTCTTTATAATATTTTCTGCGTTCTTATTATATAGACAGTATGAGATATTTTCAAATATATCTGTTATGAATAGAGTTACTACATCTATATTTTCTGTAGATGATACTTCGTCAAGATAATTAACTAAACTATTAATCTTTTTAGTCATTGAATTAAAATCTGCAGTTAGTATTTGACCTATTCCCATTATTTTTTCATTTACTTTGTATGTCTTGAAGTCTTTATGAAGTATGTCTTTGTTACTTAATCCTTTTATAGTCATGCCTTGTTTTAATAGTTCTATACCATATTCTTTGTATTTAATCTTTGCGATTTTAGATAGGTTTATTAATGCATCAGTATCTCTTATAGTAGTTGTTGGTGAAGTTAGAAGTAATGTATCTGATATGATGGCTGATGCCATAAGACCTGCAATTTCTCTTGGTATTTTAACATTGTTTTCTTTATATAAATCATAAATAATTGTATTAACACTACCTACTCCTGCATTTCTAAAGTTAATTGGTTTCTTTGTATTAATGTCTCCAATATTATGATGGTCAATTACTTCTAATATTTCTGCTTCTTCAAGTCCATCTACACTTTGTGAAGAGTTGTTATGGTCTACTAGAATAACTTGTTTCTTATCAACTTCATTTGTATCTGTTAAAGTTAATAGTCCTTTACACTCATTCTTACTATTAAGTATTGGATAGTTAGTATGTTTTAACTTTTTACTTTGTTCGATGAAGTCTGATAGATAATCAAGTTCATTAAAAGTAACTGATTCTTCTTTTCTCATTATATCTTTTATATAGTTTGAGAATGATATTAGTTTACCTACTTCATATGAAGAAAGTGGTGTACTTATTATATTTACTTTGTTCTTTTTAGCTTTTTGAAGTAAAATCGGAGATATTTCTATTCCTGATATTGCGATTATTAGTTTTACTTTACTTTCTATAGCATAATCTAATATTGCATTTCTGTCTCCGACAATAAGTATATCATTATTGCTTAGAGAAACTCTTTCTTTGAATGTTGCTTTTGCATAAGTGGCTGCTAAAACATTACCTGTTATTTCTTTATCGAATTTAAGCACTTGTGTTCCTCTTAATACACTAATTAAGTTTCCATAAGAAGTATTTATTTTATGGAAGTCTCCTGTTATAATTTCTCTTGCTACTTCTTTTAGAGATACATAACCATAGTATTTATTTCTACTTTCTACTACTGGTATACCTGTTAGAGAGTATTTATTCATATAATCAAATGCATCTTTAATTGGGACATTTTTATCAATAAAGCATCCTTTATGATAAGATACATCTTTTATTTGTAGTTTTACATCATTTAGATGATATGGTTCTTTTACATTAAAATAATTTAATGCAAATTTTGTTTCTGGATTTAAGTTTCCTAATGTTGATGCAACCGCATTAAATCCTAATTGATTTTTTAAATATGCAAGTGATATTGATGCGCATATTGAATCAGTATCAGGATTCTTATGTCCAAATATATATGTTGTTTTTCCGTTCATTCAACTCATCCCCTTTGTTTCTTGGTAATGATACCACAAAATCCTTAAAAAATAAAGTAAATTTTTAATTAATTAGTTATTTTTTCTATCTTGTGTGTCTATTATAGCATAATCTCTTTTATTAATGATAAGAATTTGTTATAATGTTTACGTGATATTTATGAAAAAATTAGAATATGATAAAGAATTTTTAGGATATATTGATGAAATAATTCATAATGAGGAATTCTTAAAAAGGAAAGATTTTGCTCATCATGAGAATGAAAGTGTATATGATCACTCAATGAAAGTAGCTTATGCATCATATTTGTTTGCGAAAAGACATAATTTGAATGTAAGAAACACTTGTATTGGGGCTATACTTCATGACTTTTATTTTAAGCCATGGCAAGATGATCATGGTAAAAAGAAATTTAAGGAATTACATGGATTTGTTCATGCTAGAGAAGCATTATATAATTCAAGAAAACATTTTCCACATTTAATGAATCCAATGGTAGAAGATATAATATTAAGACATATGTTTCCTCTTAATATTAAACCACCTAAGTATGCAGAGAGTTGGGTTGTTACAATGATGGATAAAAAGTGCTCGTTGAATGTACTTGCTCATCCAAGAGAATATCCTAAATATTTAGGAATTAAAAGAAGGAGAAAAAATAGATGTTAGATTTAAAGCTGTTATTTTTGTTATTTATTACATACTCAATAATTGGTTGGATTATTGAGGTAATTGTTACTTTTCCAGATAATAAATGTTTTGTTAATAGAGGATTTCTAATTGGTCCTTATTGTCCAATATATGGAAATTGCGCGATTGCGATGATATTACTTCTTCATAATGTAAAAAATCCATTTTTATTATTTATATTATCTATAATAATATGTAGTATTGGAGAATATGTAACTAGTTATGTAATGGAAAAAGTATTTCGTGCTAGATGGTGGGATTATACTAAGAATAAATTTAATCTTAATGGAAGAATATGCTTAGTAAATAGTTTAGCATTTGGTGTACTTGGATTCTTACTTGTAAAGTTTGTTAATCCATTCGTAGTAAATTTATATCTTAAATTAAATCCTACTGTACTTTCTATATTATTTTATACATTATTAGTAATATTCTTAGTAGATAATGTTATATCATTCAAAGTAATCTTTAAGATTAAAAATATGGGAGTTAAATATGTACATTTAGATAATACTAAAGAGATAACTGAAAAAGTTAAAAAAATACTAAGTGATAATGTATTTGCTAAAAGATTATTTAAGGCATTTCCAAATATTAGTTTTAAATTTAATTTAAAAGAGAAAATGAAATATTTAAAAGATAAAGCTAATTCAATCAAAAATAACTACAAAAAATAAAATTTGTGGTTATTTTTTTACTATTTTTGATTTTCCATTGTAAAGTTTACATTAATTTATGATTATGAATTTAGTAATATTGTATAATTATATTGGAGGCGTGTAATATGTTTGAAAATAAAAAAATATTTATTCTAGGTATGGCTAGAAGTGGATATCAAGCAGCAAGAGTACTTGCTAAAAGAGGTAATACTATTGTATTAAATGATAAGAATGAGAACCAAGATAAAAGTCATATCAAAGAATTAGAAGATTTAGGAGTTAAAGTAATATTAGGTAGTCATCCTGATGATATATTAGATGAATCATTTGATTATTTAATTAAGAATCCAGGTGTTCATTTTGATCATAAGTATTTAAAGTATGCAGAAGAACACAATATTAAGATAATTAATGAAATAGAAATGGCTTATCATTTACTTCCTAAAGGTGTTAAGTTAGTTGCTATTACAGGTACTAATGGTAAGACTACTACTACATCACTTACTTATGAAATAGTTAGTGCTGCATTCCCAGGAAGAGCTCACTTAGCTGGTAATATTGGTTTTCCTTTATGTGAAGTAATTGAAAATATTAAAGAAAATGATTACTTAGTAATGGAAATAGGTGTTCCACAACTACATGATTTCTATGATTTTAATCCTGATATCGCAGTTCTTACTAATATTTATGAAGCACATTTAGATATGTTTGGTACTCGTGAATATTATAATGAAAATAAACTTAGAATGTTCCAAAATCATACTTCTAAGAATATTGCCATTATTAATAAGGGTAATGCAGATGCATACAGAATTACTAAAGATATAAAGAGTACTAAGAAATACTTTTCAAGTAAAGAAAAGATTGATGGTACTTACTTAGAAAATGGTAAAATATATTATTATGGTGAAGAAATAATTGATACTAAGGATATTAAATTACAAGGCGTTCACAATTATGAAAATATAATGTGTGCTATAATGATTGCTAAGGAACTAGGAATTTCTAATGAAATAATGAGAAAAGCAATTAGTGAATTTAGTGGTGTTGAACATAGAATAGAATTTGTTAGAACTTATAACGGAAAAGACTTCTATAATGATTCTAAGGCTACTAATGTTACATCTACTCAAATAGCTCTTTCTGCATTTAAAAAACCAACTATATTAATATTAGGTGGCTTAGAGAGAACTCAAAGTTTCTTAGAACTTAAAGATTATCTTAAAAATACTAAAGCAGTTGTATGCTATGGAGAATGTAAGGATAGATGTAAAAAAGAAATAGATTCTCTTGGTATTAAGTGTGATGTTGTTAATAATCTTAAAGAGGCAGTAGAACTTGCTAATGAGGAAAGTGTTAGTGGAGATGTTATATTATTAAGTCCTGCTAGTGCATCTTGGGATCAATATAAATGCTTTGAAGATAGAGGAGACGAATTTAAGAAGTTAGTAAAAGAGTTGTAAAAAATACAACTCCTTTTATTTGCCATTAATTATATTAATAATATCTTTTCCATACTTTTTATATTTAATATCAGAAAATCCTTCAATACTTTTAAGTTCTTTTTCATTTATTGGTTTTACTCTTACTATTTCATTAAGTAGTTTATCATTAAATATATAGTATGGTTTGTAATTTAATTGTTTTGCTTTATAATTACGATAGTTCTTTAATTTATTCTTTATGATTTCGTTTAAATCAAATAATTTTTCTCTTGATATTACTTTAGTCTCATTTATATCATCTAGTATATCTTCTTCAATACATAAACTAATAATTCTATCAGCACTTTCTTTTATTAGCTCATCAGCGGTAGAGAATTCTGTAGTCTTTTTTTCAGTTTTTTTAATGTAATCAACTAGTTTATCTACTCTAATTATTTTATTCTTTATATCTCTTGGAGCTGCTTTAGTATCAACAACAGTATTTTCATTTGAGACTACTACTACTCCATGATAGAAGTCATCATACGCTTTATTTAGAATTAATTTTTCAAGAAAAGTACTATGGTCATTTAAATACATTTTAATAGTATCTATATTTCTATCTAGTTTATCTATTGGATTATAGATACCTACTTTTTTACCATAATATGTTCTATAAAAGCTACCTGTACCATCTACTAAAATATTTCCATAGGTATTTTTACATTCTAAAATATAATAGTTTTTCTTAGTAATAATCATATAATCTATTTGACATCTTCTATCTTTATAAGCAATATTTAAATCATGAAGTATAATCATTGGTATATTACTATTCATAAGAGCATTAGTTACTTTATTTTCTCCTTTAAGAGCATATTCATACTTTTTAATGTCTTTTTCTATAAAATCTTTTGCTTCTTTAGTAGAGTTCTTTAGTTTCTTATTTAACTCTTCTATTCTATTTTTAAGGATATTACCTTCTTTATATATAATTGGTTCTATTATATCTTTCATGTTACACCTCTTTATTCTAATATATATTATACACAATTTGAAGGTGAAAAACTATAGTTATGTTGTTATTTTTAGTTCATTGACATGTAGATATCGTAAAGTTCAGTTGCTTTAGAGGTATCTTTTTTTATGTTTGCTTCTTTGCATCCATCTTTATAATAGTACTTATATAGATTATAAAATGGATATTTGATTCTTTCATTTATAGGTGTGTCTATTGCTTTTAGATAGTAGATGTATGCGGTTTTTAAGTCTCCTTTTTTACGGTAGTACTCACCTACTTTGTTTAAGGCCCAGCATTCATTCATGTCAGCACTTATTTTATAGTATTTAATTGCTTCTTCAATGTTTCCTTCATCTTCATATGTTTTTCCTAGATTATTAAATGCATAGGCGTAACCATGATTAGATGCGATAGTGAAGTATTTTCTTGCGATATTTATATCTTTCTTATGTTCTTTGTTTATTCCTTTTAAATAGCAAAGTCCTAATGTATTATACCCAGCAATACTTCCTAATTCAATTGATTTATTTAAGTATTTCCACATTGTATCAAAATCTAACTCTACTCTTCCTGTTAACATTAAGTTAGCTACCATCCAGCATCCTTTAGGATGTCCTTTTAAAGCAGATTTGTAATAATAATCGTAACATTTCTTATAATCAGTTTTACCTGTTATATATCCGTCAAACTCTAACGCACCAAGTTCAGCACAAGCATACATATTATCTTTTCTAGATAGTTCTATTAATGAATTGATGTAGCTTTCTCCATAATAAAGTTTAACTTTCAAGTATTCATTTAGTTCTTTTCTATTGATTTTAATGTTAATAGATTGTGTATAAACAGGTTGAGTATTCTCAAGGATACTGTAGTTTAACAGTTCAATCATAGATTCATAGTTAGATAGGCTCTTAATATATTTAAGTCTTGAAGAAGTAATATGTTCATCATTAGAAGATATTGTTAGTAACTCATCTATTACATCTTTTAGTTTCTTATTATTGTTGATTAGTTCAAGTGAGTTATCATCTTTTATATATATAGTATCATCCATAATACTTAGAATACTTAATATAATATTAATATATATAGACTTATCTACATTATATTTTCTTTTTAAGTCTGTGTATATCTTTTTATATTCAATACCTATTGCTCTATAACCAATACAATAATTATTTATAGTTGTAGCGTTTACATTGTTAACATTAAATATGCATGAGAATAGTTCTATCTGCATAGCATTCTTGTTCTTTGATACTTTCTTTATTGTGTTAATAACATTACCAAGAGATAAATAATTATCATTGTCATTCATTTTAATATAATTTCTTTTCATAGTTAGATTATACCATAAATATGTCAAATTATAGTAAGTTATATTGTTTTATTTTGTGGATGTGTTATGATTTAAGTGGTGATATAATGGATGAGATATTAAAAGCAATCGTTGATGAGAAGAGAAAAGATTACAAATGTTTTGATATGCTCAAAAGATATTTGAATAGTGATAGTAAATTTCAAGAGTTTGTAAGAAATGGAATATTAACTAATAGAATATATGGATTCGATGAGGAATTATGGAATAAAATTGATTCATTGAATGTAAGAAGTAATGTTAACTTTGAAGGAGCATTTGCTTTAGGCCTTAATGAAGGCAATTGTACTAAGTTTTCTCGTTATCTAAGTTATTGTTTTCCTTGTCCAGATATATGCGGTGGTACTCTTCCTATTCTAGTTGGAAGTAAGAATAGTGAGGACGGAAGACATACATGGGTAGTAAATAGAGGAATGATATATGATACATCTTTAATGCTTATTATGGAAGAAGGGTATGCTAAAAAAGGACTTAAATATAATGAAGAAAATAGATATAATCCTAATTTAGATCATTCTTATACAGCATCAAAAGAGTTTGCTACTGATAATAAATTAAATAGATAGTGGTTTTTACCTTATTATTGTGGTAAAATATCTTATACATAATCATATATGTGAAAGGAATTTATTATGGGAAAAGTAAATGATTATATTAATAAGTTAATGAGTTTTTTAAAAAATGAAAAACCAATTGATAAAGAGAAACCTTGGCTTAAATATTATGGTAATGTACCTGAAACTTTAAATTATTTTAATGGTACTATGTATGACTATTTAAAAGATACTGCTTTTCATAATGAAAAAAGAATTGCTTATTCTTACTATGGAAATGAAGTTACTTTTAAGTCTTTTATGAAGAAAATTGATAAGGTTGCTTCTGCTTTAAAGGAATTTAATATTGTTGAGAATGAATGTGTTACGATATGTATGCCTAATACACCAGAGAGTTTTGCTTTGATTTATGCAATTAATAAGATAGGTGCTATATGTAATATAATACATCCTTTATCTTCTACACAGGATATTGAAAGAGCTTTAAAGGAGACAAATAGTACTATTATATTTTGTTCTGATGTAGCTATGCCTAAAGCAAGACATATTAAGGTTAAACATTTTATTATGGTACCTACTAGTGAGAGTTTAGGAAAAATATTAAAGACTCTTTATAATATTAAGTCATCTTTGAATATGAAGCTAGAAGAAGGTATGCTTACATGGAGAGAATTTCTTAATTACGGAGTAAGTAATGATACTTATGTTAAGAGGGATGCTAATAGTCCTGCTGCTATAATTTATAGTGGTGGTACAACTGGTAAACCAAAAGGAATAATTATTTCTAATGCTAACTTTAATGCTATGGCTTTACAAACATCAAGTGTATGTGAATATATTAGCCCAGGTAATTCAGTACTCTCTGCCCTACCTATATTTCATGTATTTGGTTTAGCTCTTTGTACTCATACTTGCTTAGTATCTGGGATGAAATGTATAATAGTTCCTCAACTTAATACTAAGAAAATTAATAAGGAACTTAAGAAATATAAACCTAATGTTTATCCAGCAGTACCATCACTATTAAAGATGTCAATTAATGGTAGTGACCCTGGTATTAATGGATTTAAAGATATTAAAATAGTGGTTGTTGGTGGTGACTATTTAAGTCCACAGTTAAAAAATGAATTTGAAAGATATTTAAGAAGTCATGGAAGTAATGCAGTTGTTAAAGTTGGTTATGGACTTTCAGAAGCGTGTGGATTTTGTTGCTGTACAGCAGAAGTTGATGAAAAATATGTTAATAATGGTACGCTTGGTATACCAAATCCAGACATGTTAGTTAAAGTTTTTGAACCTAATAGTGATGTTGAGAAAGCACTTGGAGATGTCGGAGAACTTTGTATTAGTGGACCTACATTAATGATGGGATATATAAATGAAGATGAAGAAACTAAAAAGACACTAGTTGTTCATAATGATGGTAAGACTTGGTTACATACTGGAGACTTAGGTTATATGGATAAGAATGGATTTATTTATTATACTTCTAGACTTAAGAGAATGATTATAAGTAATGGATATAATATTTATCCAGTTGAACTTGAAGATATCATTAATAAATGTAAATATGTTGATGCATGTACAGTAGTTGGTATTCCTCATAAAGTTAAGAGTCAAACACCTAAAGCAGTAATAGTGCTTAAAAAAGGTGTTGAGAATACTATGGAAATACGTGAAGAAATAAGAAGATATTGTTATAAGAATATTGCTAGGTATGCAGTACCAACTGAATATGAATTTAGAGATACACTCCCTAAAACAGCAGTTGGTAAGGTTGCTTATAGAGAATTAGAAAAGAAGAAGTAAGTTTTATTTCTTTTTTTGTGGAATTGTTGTGGAATACTAAAGGTATACATTAGGTATATAAAATTATATAATTAGTATGGAGGTTAACTTATGAAGAAGTTTTTAAAAAATTATAAGTCTACACTTATACTACTAGCATCTATTATAGTTGGTACAATTGTTGGACTAATACTTGGAGATAAGGCTAAGATACTTAGTCCATTTGGTGACTTATTCTTAAATATGTTACTTGTTATTATAGTACCACTTATATTCTTAACTATTAGTACATCTATTGGTAGAATGAAACAACCTAAGAGAATCGGTAAAATACTTACTACTATAATAGCTGTATTTATTATTACATCACTTGTTAGTGTATTTGTAGGACTTGTATCAGCTAAAGCATTTAGATTGGTTGATGTAAAAGATGAAAATCTTATTAAGGAAGTGTTAAACGGTAGTGAGGAAGTTACTAATGAGGATGTTAATTTCTTAGAAAGAACTGTTGAAACTATTAGTGTTAGTGATTTTAGTAAATTACTTACTAGAGATAATATGATAGCACTTATAATATTCTCAATACTTATGGGAATTAGTATTAATATGAGTAAAGGTAAGGGAGATAAATTCTTAAGTGTACTTGAGAGTGCTAATGAGGTAGTTCAGTCATTCATTACTTTGATTATGTATTATGCTCCGATTGGACTTGGATGTTATTTTGCATCATTAGTTGGTACTTTTGGTGGAGAGATAGCTATAGGCTATGGTAAAACATTTGTGATTTATACTGTTGTTAGTGTACTTTTCTATTTTACAGTGTATTCACTTTATGCATTTATTGCTGGTGGTAAGAAAGGTTTTGTTAATTACTGGAAGAATATATTACCTGCGACATTAACAAGTCTTGCTACTTGTAGTAGTGCTGCTTCTATACCAGTAAACACTGCTTGTGCTAAAAACATTGGTGTACCTGATGATATAGCTGATACTACTATTCCACTTGGAACTAGTTTCCATAAAGATGGTTCTATAATAGGTAGTGTATTTAAGATAATGTTCTTAGTATATCTATTTAATTTAGATGTAAGTACTCTTAAAGTTTTGGGAGTTGCATTAATAGCTACATTACTTGTCACTGCTGTACCTATTGGTGGTGGAACTATATCAGAAATGTTAATAATAACTATGTTAGGTTTCCCAGTAACAGCCTTACCAATACTTACAATGATTGCTACTATAATAGACCCACTTGCTACTATGTTAAATGTTGTTGGTGACTCAGCTTCAAGTATGTTAGTTGCTAGAATAGTAGATGGTAAAAAATGGTTAAAAGAAAAGAAGTTTATTTAATTTTAAGCTTCTTTTTAAATGTTATAAACTCATTAATATTCTATAATAGTCGCTTTTGAATTCATCTTTTTCAATACCAAGTTCTTCATAGAATTTATCAATGTATTCTTTACCATAATTTCTTTCAATTGACATTTCACATATTACTAAGTCAAAGTATATGTCTCCAATACCAGAGTCTTCTGTATCAAGTAGTCCACTAAAGTGTCCATTATCTCCAAATATATTAGGAAGTGACATATCTCCATGAGTGAATCCCATTATTTGTTTAGGTTTGTTTCCTTTTAAGTATTTAAGGATATTTTCTTTTATTATAAATCTTTGTAATATCTCTGGTTTAATGTCTTCATTCTTAATAGAATTAAATCTTTCTTCTATTCTTTTAATCTTAGTATCTATTGTTTCATCTATTATACAATCACTATAGTCAATGTTATAAAGCGCATTAAATGCTTCAATGATTATTTTAATTCCTTCTAGAGGGTTATTTTCAAAGTATTCACTGCATAACATTTGACCTTTTAATGATTTTGTAAGCATATAACTTTTACCATTATATTTTTCATAGAATACTTTTTCAGGTACAGTTATTTTATCTTTTAGATAGTCTAAGCTAATAGATTCTTTAGATAAATGATCAGCTATTTTAAGAAAGAATACTTTACTTTTCTTTCTTATTTTATATACTTTTTTACCTGAACAACCTATTGTTACTTCTTCTATCTTGTTTGCATCTTTTAAGAATTCATTTAATCTATTGCTTCCTTTTATGTTAATAACTTCTTTAGGTTTTTCAGTTTCATTAATGTTAATAACTTGTTTATCTTTTATAGTGTCATAGTTTCCATCGTATGAAACTAGCTTCTTATTTTCTATTCTTACTATTTTGGTAGCAATTTTGTTAATAAAGTATCTATCGTGTGATATGAAAAGTAATGTTCCATCAAAATCTAGTAGAGCTTCTTCTAGTATTTCTTTTGTATCAATATCTATATGGTTAGTTGGTTCATCTAGAATTAAGAAATTTGATTTTGAAAGGATTAGTTCTAGTAATTTAATTCTTACTTTTTCTCCTCCACTTATTGTTTTAAGTTTTTTTGATATTTCTTCTTCTCCAAAATAGAATTGGTATAGTTTACTTCTAAGTTCACTTTCACTTCCTTCGAATATTTGACGCATGTGTTCATAAACTGTCAAGTCTTCACTCTCGAATCGTATTTCTTGAGGAATGTATCCAATTTTAATATTTGTACCTAATTTTATGTTTTCGTGTGTATTATTCATTATATTTTTGATTAAAGTAGTTTTTCCTGTTCCATTCTTACCCATTAAACATACTCTATCTTGATAATGAATTTTCATACTGGCATCTTCTAATAAAGAACGAGAACCAATACTTAGATTTAATGAATTAATTGTTAATACTTGATTACCACTTCTTTCATTAGTAGTTAAATTTACTTTTAGTTCTTTCTTTTCTTTAGGTTTATCTATCATGTCCATTCTTTCAAGTCTTTTTTCCATAGCGGCAGCCCTTCTAAAGAACATTGGATTATCACTTTTAGTTCCCCATTCTTTTAATCTTTTAATTGCTTCTTCGATTGCTTTTATTTCTTTTTGTTGATTCTTATAGGCAGCAAACTCGCTTAAGAATCTTCTTTCAGACTCTTTCAAATAGTAACTATAATTTCCATGGTACACATCTTCTTTACCATTTTTAATTTCAATTATTTTATTAACTACTCTATCTAAGAAATATCTATCGTGACTTACGATTAAAACTGCTCCTTTATAGTTAGTTAAATATTCTTCAAACCATTCTAAAGTATCTATATCTAAGTGATTTGTTGGTTCATCAAGAAGAAGTATATCAGGTTCTGATAAGACTAGAGATGCTAGATTTACTATTGTTTTTTCTCCGCCTGAAAGATTATTGTACTCTGTATTAAGTAAATCATCTGTTAATTTAAATCCACCTTTAATCTTATTTATTTTTTCTTTTATAAGGTATCCACCTTTAATTCTAAATTCTTCTTGTAGTCTATCTAGTGTTTTAATTGATTTCTCACTTGAATCCATATTTTTAACATAGTTATTTATATTTTCTTCAAGAGTAAGTAAGTCTTTAATACCACGTAAATAAACATCTAATGCTTTAACATCATCTTTCTCTTTAGGTGGTATTTGTGTTAAATAACCTATTTTAGAACCTTTTCTAATGTTTATAGAACCACTATCTAATGTTTCTAAACCCATAATAAGTCTAAGTGTAGTAGTTTTTCCACACCCATTACTTCCGATTAGAGCTATTCTCTCTCCA
>CAKONA010000009.1 GCA_934096785.1 uncultured Bacilli bacterium
TAAATTTCTTACATGTTCCATTAAGCCACCAGCAAACATTGTAAGTAATCCTTCCATACTTGGAATAGTTGCATATTGAGCAATTACACTGCTATCAGCAAATTCTGAATCAATGTATCCAACTCTAACTTCTAAAGCTGGGTGTTCTTTAGCAAACTTACTAACAACTTTGATTGGTTCTATAATAGAATCAGCAAAAAGATAAGCATTAGGTCCTTCCATGTAATCATTTAATTTAATATCTTTTTTAGTCAAAGCTAAATTCATAAGAGTATTTTTATAAATTTTTACATCAGAATTAACTTCTCTTAAACTTCTTCTTAACTCTGCAAATTCACCAACTGTTAAACCTTGATAATTTAATAACAAGAATGTCTTAGAGTTATCCAATTTTTCAGTTATTTCATTTACAATAGCTTCTTTTTGTTTAAGTATCTCTTTACTTGCCATATAGTCTCCTTTCATAATTTAAAAAGTTTCCTCATGACAAGGAAACTTGTAATAATCGTCATTATTAATTGTTTCCTCGGTAAGATTTACGCATCAAGCACTTACTGTCTTTGGTCACTTCACGATTAAGATTATACAACATAATTTTTTGTTTGTAAACCCCTTTTTTACAGAAAAAGAAAGTAATTTCTTACTTCCTTTCAATTCTAACTTCTATCTTAGTAGTTCTAGATGAATAAGATAATTTAAGATCAGTACCAGTTACCATTACTGGAACTTCATATGTACCAGGTTCTAAATCACTTAAATCAACGTATGCCTTAATATTCTTAGAGTCTAATTTATCAAGTACTGATTTAACACCTTTAACTACTACATCTACTTTTGTATCATTTACATTAGTAGCAAGTGGTCTATATTTATTAGTATCTAAATGTTCAAATACTATTGGTATATCTTTAAATTCTTTAGATGTCTCACCTTCCATTTTAACTTTAATAGTTATTGCTGTATCAGACATTGATCTAACACCTGTAGGTTTAACTATTGTTTCTTGGAATGTCTTATCTTTACTAAGTCCATTTACATCTATTTCTACTTCGATTTCACTTATTTCTTTAAGTGCATCTTCTTCTCCATATAATGTTATAGTGTTTACATTTGAAGTTATAGAACTAATAGCACTTCCATTAGCTACATCTCCAACTGGAACAACCTTAACAGGAACTGTCTTACTTGGACTAGATATTTCAACAGTAGCAGTTATTGTGCCAGGAACTATTTCTATATCTTTAATTTCAGTACCTTTTTCATCATATGCGATTAATTTAACATTTTCTAAAGTATAAGTACCAGCAGTTGTAGCATTTAATGCATTTACATCAACTAATGCTTTAACACTAGCTACTTTCTCTAGTTTTTCTTTATATGATTTAATTATTACTTCATCTCTATCTAATTTAATAGAACTAATTACTAATGTATTTCCTAATTTATCTTTATTTAGTATATCAGTAGTAACTGTACGAGAAGCACTAACTTTAGGATATATAACTATTGTAGCTCTAGATGGGTCAACTTTATAATCAAGTGACTTAATTGGATTATTATATTTAATACTTACTTTATGAGTACCAGCAGATAATTCAGTTAAATCTAAACTTAATTTATGATCACCTAATTGTTCTGCTAAATATAAGTCACTCTTTCTACCCATAAGTACTATATCAGCACTCTCAGGAATACCTTCTACTACATAAGCTTCTTCATTATATTCAGCTTCAACAGGTTGATTTGATAAAACTATTGCTTCAGTTTCAACTAAGTTGATTACCTTTCTATCTACTGCAAAGAAAGCAGCAAACGCACATATAAGAGAAACATATATAAGAGTATTTGGTTTATTTAAGAACTTATCTAAGTTTCCATTTCTATTACTAAGTTTATCACCTACAAAGTACACAGCCTTAGATATAGGAGTAACAAGTAATATATCTACTATTTTATATAGTACTTTAAATATTCTAGCGAAGAACTTTCCTATTTTCTTACATAGTTTTTTCATTTTCTTCACCTTCACTTTCTGTTACATCAGCTTCATAGAATGTTTCTTTCTTAGGTTGTAACTCTTCTAATAATAACATTCTAGCATCATCTAAAGATAAATTATAATTTAAATCACTTTGTATTGCTATAGATATTCTACCAGTTTCTTCACTTACTATAATTGAAATACAATCTGATATCTCACTGATACCAAGAGCTGCTCTATGACGAGTACCAAGTCTCTTAGATATATTAGGATTTGAACTTACTGGAAATACACTACCAGCACATGTAATCTTATCTCCTTGAATTATAACACCACCATCATGAAGAGGATTATTCTTCCAGAATATTGATATTAATAACTCGCTTGTTATATCAGCATAAAGTTTAGTAGCTGGTTCTATATATTGAGCTAAACTATAATCTTTCTCTATAACTATTAAAGCACCAATCTTATTTTTCTTTAAATAATCAAGTGCATTTATTATCTCATAAACAACCCTTTCTCTTTCATCAACTGTAAGATTTTTATGTCTTCCAAGTAATTGACTTCTACCTATACTTTCAAGAGCATTTCTAATCTCTGGTTGAAATATAATTATTAAAGCAAGAGGTCCCCAAGAAATTACATATTCTAATATAATACCTACAGTATTAAGATTTAAAACTCCACTTAAGAATTTTAAAAGTACTATTATTAAAACCCCTTTGAATATTAATGTTAATTTGAAATTATTTCTAGAATACTTAAGTAATTGATAAAACATAAACCAAACTACCATAATATCTAGAACTTTAGTTGCTATTTTTAATATTGTCGTATATACCATTTATCGATACCTCCATCTATTAAAATATTATACACTAATTAATAATCTATTTCCACATATTTAAAAATATTTAATAGAATTTTACACAACATTTAAAAAGCAACACCTAAGTGTCACTATTTATTTTCTACTAAAAGTTTAATAGCAGTTTTCTCTTTTCCATCAATTATCACATCATAAAATGCCGGAGTACATATCAGATTCAAACCAAGTGGTGCAACAAAACCTCTTGCTATAGATATAGCCTTAATAGCTTGATTTACTGCTCCTGCTCCTACTGTTTGTATTTCTACACATTTTCCTCCTTCTCTAAAAGAATTAGCAATACTACCTGCTACCTTTTGAGAAATACTTTTACTTGAAACTTTTATTATATCCATTTCTTTCACCTCAATAATTTATATGTTTAAAACCAAATAAAAATACTAAAGAATTAATCCTTAGTAATTTTTTTAATCTTCTTGGTATTTACTTCTCTTAATTTTTTCTTAACACTCTTTTTCTTACTTTCAATACCACATATTATACTTAATTTCTTATCAATTTTAGGATTTCTAATTAGTATTGTAAAGAATAATTCAAGTAAATTAATAAGTCCAAATCCAATAAAGTAATATCCTAGTATAATACTTACAGCTGCATATTTAGTAACAAGTGGATCCACCATTAAAGAACCTAACATTATTATTAAAATAGTACTTATCATCTTAGGATAAAAGTTTACATCTTTATTTCTAGTTAACGTATATACTCTAAAAAATTTATTAAATGCACACATAACAGAATATAACACTATAGAAGAACATACTACAAATGCATCATTTCCTATATAACTAAATACCATTATATAAGATGCAACTATTACATTTATAAGGCCAAAGAACAAATATTCATAATTATCAATTCTTCTATTTAAGAAGTATGCAAGTAATGAGAAAAATCCAAATGTAAAGAATAATACTGGTAAATACTCTATAGGACTTAATAATTCTACTTCAGGAAACCCAAGTAACAAGTATCCAAATACAGTATATATACTATAAAGCATAATATCTATTCCTATAAAAGTTCTTTCAAATTCTTTTATAACAACCCTAGTTAATCTCATCTTAACACCCTCTTATTCTAAAATAATTCTATATCATTTATATTGATGTGTCAATGATAAACTTTTATTTCTTCTGTTAAGTTCATTTTCATCTACATATATTACTTTACCACCATTAGGTTTAATTTTATCTCCTCCATACACTACCCCATTTTTTCTTTTGGCATAGTAGCATAACCATCAGTAAATATTATCTTATTTTCTACTCTTCTACTAAAAGCATTTTGTGCTACTTCAAAGTCAGTACCACCTCAACCTTGATATTCAAGATTATCTATATCTTTTAAACTTCTAATCTCAGTAAACCCAAACTATTTAGTTAACCATTCTACATTATTTCCATACAAAGTACAAGTTTTTTTCACACACAAAAAGCCTTAAATTTCTCTAAGGCCTTTAACTAATCTTTATCATCATCTTTTTCTCTGTATCCAAAGAAATTATATTTTTCATCAAAGAATACATATATTATTTTAAGTAATGCAACTACTGGAGTAGCTATTACCATACCAAATATACCAAACATATATTCAAATATCATCAATGAAAGTATAATTGTAATTGGACTTAAATTAAGTTTTTTACTCATTACTAGTGGTTGAAGTACATTTCCATCTATTGTTTGTACTACTGCTATAAAGGCTAAAGTTAATACACCTATTAATGGACTTTGAGTAAACCCAATCGCACCCGCAACTGCAGCTCCCATATAAGGACCAATATATGGTATTAAATTAGTAATAACACACACTATTGTTACAAGTACTGGAGCATTCAAACCTATTATTGAAAAACCTATTAATGATGTTACAAATAATAATAATGATAGCCATAATGTTCCACTTACAAATGAGAATAATGAGTCATCTAATTGTTCCATTAAGTATTTAACTTCACTTCTAGATTTCTTAGGAAATAATTTAATAAATCCTTCACTTACTTTATCAAAATCAAATAATATATAGAAACCTAATATTAAACTTAATAATATTTTACCTATTCCACTTGCTAAAGCAGATACAACATTCATAGCAGTCTCTGGTATATTTGTCTGTATATCACGAGCAAACACTTCTATTTTATTTAAGAATGAAGCTTTAATTCCATCTAAATTTTCAAGACTTAAATTAGAAAGTTTAATAAATACATTATCTATCCATACTTTAACATCTTCAACTATCTTAGGTACACTTGATGCCATCTCAGATATTTGAGTTCCAAGAGACGGAATAGTAAATGCAAATAATGCATATAAGACTGTTATTAATACTAAGTATGCAATTACAACACTAAGTCCTCTTTTAATTCCCTTATCAGTAAGTTTTTTAACAAGTGGATTTAAAAGCCATGCAATAAACCAACCTATAAATAATGGAGATATTATTGATAAGATTTTACCAATAAATGTAAGTATATTCCATTCCTTAAAGATAAGTCCAAGTACATAGATTAATAATATTACAAATAAGATATACATTATCTTAAGTATTTTATTTCCAGTACTCAAAAGTTCATTTACTTTTTTGCCGCTTACTTTTCTATCTTCAGCTTTTTTAATTTTCTCAATCATTTACATACACTCCTTATCATCATAATAATACCACATTTTAATTTAAAAAAATAGTTCAATTTTAGAACTATTTTCCTTCTGTTACAGTTTTTGACATCTTTTGCATACATTCCATAATATCTTTCTCATATTTTTTATATACAAGACATGCTCCTATTCCTGATGCGAAAGCTATCATATTACCTAAAGTCTTAATAATATCACGCTCCTTTGATATTATTATTTATTATTTCTAAAATTTTATACGTATTTTAAATAAGTATTTCTATTTGCTCCATAATTAGTACTTACACTTTTATTAAGTGAATCTATACTACCAAGTATAATTAATGAACTCTTCGCTCTAGTAACTGCTGTATATATTAGTTTATTATAAAACATTCTATTGAAACTACGCGCAAGTATAATTACAACATTAGCATATTCACTTCCTTGACTTTTATGAATACTTACCGCATACGCAAGATTAAATTTATCAAACTCTCCACTTTTATATTCAACTATATTGCCAGAATAATCTATCTCTACAACCATTTTCTTATCAAGATAATAAATATCTCTTATGTATCCAATATCTCCATTATATACGTTATTATCAACATCATTAACAAGTTGTATTACTTTATCATTTATTCTAAAGTACTTGTCTCCAATTACAAACTTCTCACTATCAGGATTAAATATACTAGCCATCATACTATTTAAACTATCAATTCCGTTTACTCCCTTATACATTGGCGCAAGTACCTGAAAGTTTTCACTATGAATACCTTTTTCAACTGCTTTATTAACTATCTCACTAAGATATTTCTTGATATCATCATCACTACTCTCTATAAATTTAAAATCACTATAGTTAGTTGGAAATTTATCAAAATGTTTTCTATTCTTAATATCATTTGCTAAGTATGTTATATAACTTCCTTCTTTAACTCTATATATAGTATTTAAATATTTATTCTTAATAGTGCTTATATGCAATAAATCATTAAGTAAGTCTCCAGGCCCTATAGATGGTAATTGATTCGCATCCCCTACTAGTATTAATTTAACATTTAGTTTAAGACCCTTAAGTAATGATGAAAATAAGAATATATCTATCATAGAACTCTCATCTACTATAACTATCTTTTCACTTGATTTATTATATTCATCAACTAAGAAAGACTCTGTTTCTTTATTCCATTTTAAATATTTATGTATTGTATAAGCAGGAGCACCAACACTCTCAGCCATTCTCTTACTAGCTCTACCAGTTGGTGCAAGTAAAGCAATATCTCCATGATTTAAATCAAGTATATCTCTTAAAATCATAACAATAGCCTTAATAATAGTAGTCTTACCAGTACCAGGACCACCAGTTATAATAAAGAAATTATTAAGAATAGCTCCCTTTATCGCATCCTTCTGATCACTATTAAATGTAATATTATTTTTCTTTTCATATTCACTTATATAAGTATCAATTTTATCACTCTTAATATTACATTTTATATCATTAATTCTATTTATATCCATAAGAATACTTTTTTCAGTATTATAAAAATCAGTAAGTGTTACATATTCATTAAAAAGCACAATTTTAGCCTTTAACGCAAGACTATCAATATATTTAAGATACTCATCAGCACTGAACACACCTCTAAAACATCTCTTCATCTTAATAAATAACTCGTCTTTTAAGATTAATGTGTCTCCACTCTCATAACAACTTTTATATATGTTATGAAGTATTAATGCTTCAATTCTTCTCTTATCCATCTCATCATTGTCTTTCAAAAACATCAAATCAAGTTTATCAAAATTAATGTATTCTACTAAATCATATATATTTTCTTCAATAGTCTTATTAAGTTTGCTTCCATATATTGTTATTAAATCTATTGCTTCACGTACACTAAAACCAAGTCCATTTAATTTAAGTATTAAGTCTTGATTATACTCATTTTCAAGTATCTTATCATGCATTCTCTTAGCCTTAGTGATAGTCATACCACTAACTGTAGCTACACTTTGATAATCTTCTTTAATAGTTTTAATCGTATCACTACCAAATCTTTCAACAATACGTTTAGCAGTCTTAGCACCTATTCCTTTAAACATGCCACTACTTAAATATAAAACTAGACTATCTTCATCACTTGGAGCCTTTACTTCATAACTCTCTACTTCATATTGACTACCATACTTAGGATGTTCAACAAGTCTTCCATATAATATATAATCCACATCCATATTAACATCAGCAAAACTACCAGTGAAACCTATAACTTTATTAATAAAAGGTTTTAACTCACTATCATTTGTTTCTCTCACCTTAAAAACACCAACTTTATATGGTCCATTATTACTTTCATAAATAATTTTTCTAATATTTCCAAGCACATAATTCTTCATACAAACTATATTATCACAAATAACATCTTCTTACCATAATAAAAGAAAAAATATTTCTACTTTTTCTCCTATTTAGTTAATTCTTTTCCTTTTTGATATTTTCTTAATGCTCCAGTTAAATCCGCTTCACTTATTTCTCTTAAATTAATATCATTTTCACGAACATAATTTATAAGTGAAGAAGCAGCAATAGATAATTCATCATCTTGTAGATAAAACACAAGTGGTTCATTATATCCTATTATTTCTTTATCTTTTATTCTTAAACGTTCTGTATAATATTCAGTATTTCCAAATAAAATCATAGAGTAGCCTTGATTATAAATATCTATTAACATATCTTGAGTTAAAAGTTTCATTTTTTTAGAAGAATCTAATTTTGATATTGCTTCTTCTTCCCCAAGTATTGTTAACTTTCCATTAACTTCTACTCTAAATCTATCTCCATGTCTATCGTAACTATCCCAAGTAGGAAATGTAATAGTTTTAATTTCATATTTAGTTACATCATTACTTGATAAATCCTTTAATACTTTTAGAACTCTTTCTTTTTCCATAATTCCCTCCGACAAAATATATTATACTATATTTTCAAAATAAAAGAAAAAATATTTCTACTTTTTCTTAAATTTCTTTATCACATCAGAATGATAATAACATATGTATATAACTACACCCAAAACACTCATTATAAAACCAATTGTTTTAAAAGGTGCTTTATATTCTATAACTATATTATGTTTACCTTCACTTATCTTAAATCCAACATATGCAGTATTTATTTTTTCATAATCTACCTTTTTACCATCAACTTTAATAGTAAATCCTTTATCATATGGAAATGTTGTTACAAAGTATCCATCTTTCTTAGTTTCAACAGAAGCATATATCTTATCTCCTTTAGTTTTATCACTAATATTAACTTCAGTAACCTTATCTTTAACATTCTTTATATCATCATAATCCATATAATATACTTTAAGATTACTTATATTGTAAACACCCTTTTGAAATACTACTTCAAGTTTATCAGATATATCACCTATAACATAATTAAAAGTATTGTTACCATTATAGTATTTCCATTCCTTACACGTTAATTTATTTACATTACCATTTATTGTAACTGATAAGTCTCCAACTGAACAAGACTGACTATCTAAGTTAAAACTTACAAATAATATTTTATTAAGAGCATCCTTAGGTACATCTATATACATCTTACTATTATTCTTTTTAACATTAATAACATTACCATTCATATTTATAGAAGTATCAATATATCTAATATCACTTTGTTTTATATATGTTTCTTTAATCTTACTTTCATATTTATTATTTGTTTTCTCATTAACAACTACATTATTAAGTAATACTTCATTGTTATAAGGAAAACTTAGTTTATTAAAGTCTTTCTTACTATAATAGTTATAACTTACATACATAAATGGAAGCACATCATCATTCTCATATAATCCAGTATTACCAACACTATCAATCTTTTTATAACCTAAAATATTTAAGTTGTCCCCAATCATATATTTATTATTTGAAAACATTAAGTACAACAAATCCTTACTAGGAGCTATTATCAATCTATTTCTATATTGCATAGGTACTTCAAATGTATCAAATACAAACTTATTATATAAGCTGTTACCAGTAGATGAATATATAGAATCAGTATATATATTTAAGTTATCATAAGTATTATTAATATTCTCTATTCTTAAATTATATAGATTTGTATGATTATAACCTTTAGGTATCTTTAAAGTTAAAGCTTCTTGATTCTTATTTAAATCATTATATATATTCTTCCTTTTAACAAGATTATCTTTATCATTAGCAAGACAAGAATATATTATAAGCACAACTACTGCAAAACCTTCAAATAAGTATTTTTTATTTATCTTTATTGAAACAACTATAATAATTAATGAAACAATAAAGTCAACATAGAACATATTATCATAACTACTTTCACCTATATATATTAAGAACAATGAAGCTACTGAAAGTATCAATAACTTCTTAACATCAACTTTTCTTTCTAATACATTTTTAAAGAACATAGTAATTACTAAAGCATATAAAGGCATAAAAGGTATTAAGACTTTTGAATCTATATACATTGTCGCATTCAATATATAATTTATTAATGGAAATACTACTAAAGACGCAAGTACAAAGAATAGAAATCTATTTTCACGTTTCTCATCAAGTAACAAAGCAAGCATAGCTATTAAACCAAAAGATGTAAGTCCTACTCCATAAGCATTATACATTAAGAATTTAACATTTATTTTAGGTATCAATAATTCACTAAGACTAATACTTATATCATTAGGTAACCTTCCATTTAATATCGCATAGAACGTTGGCATTAAAAGAACACACGTACATAATACTGCTATCATTAAAGGTATTAAGAACTTAAATCCATCTATAAAGAATGACTTAACTGTTATTTTTTTATTTTTTCTAATATATTTATATATTCCATAAACAACTATAGATATTAAAGCAGGTATACTATAATAATAACTCATAAGTATAATAAGAATGCTTGAAATGCATAACATTCTTCCATCATTCTTATCAAAATACTTATCTACTCCCATAAGTGCAAGTATCAAGAAAGGCATATAATTCATAAACATAATATGTCTATGTGAATGAAATAAAAGCGGACTTGCAGTCATAAACACTATACTACCAAGAAAACATACTTCACTTTTAAACTTATTATTCTTTAAAAAATAATAAAATAATATAACACTACTATAAGCAAGAACAATACTACTTACTTGAATATATGTTTTCATACTTATAAATGGAAGTAAATACGATAACATTATAACCGGATTATATAATCCATAGTAACTATAAGTGTAAATATTCTGTCCACTTCCTAAATTTAATGCAAAATCTGGAAATAAATTAAAAGTTTTATAAAAAAGACTTCTAAAATATGCAGGTATAACAGAATGTTGACTATTCCAATCTAAGGTACTACCATACAAAGTCCCATTTCTAAGAATATAAATTATTATAAAAATAAATATAAAACTTAGAAAAAAAATATAAAATTTATCACTTTTTTTTGTCTTTTTCATATAAATCACAACATAATTTTACATAAATATAAAATAAATGTCAATTTACTCTAGCACTTTTGTATCAAGTTATGATAAAATTAAAGCGGTGAAACTATTATGAATTCTAGGCTTACATTTACAATAAAAGAAAACGGAAAAGAAAAAGAATATTTTGTAATTAAAATATTTAGTTATAATAAAAGAGATTATATGATCTTCTCAGAGGAAGATTCTAAAGAAGTCTTTGGTGCTAGATATGAAATTATAAATGATGAAGTAAAACTTTACGACATCGAAACTGAGGATGAATATAATTACATTGACAACATATTATCTAATATGGGAGAAAAATAATGAATGCAATAAGATTTGTAGTAGATAGGAACAGTAGCGTTGCTAAATGTATCTATTCACACGATGTCTTTAGTGAAAAATTCAAACCATTATTCATGACCAGGAGTAGACTTACCTCTTTATTAAAAATATTTGAGGAAGAGTACAAAAGTATCAATGAAAGGATTAATAGAGATAATATTCTATTAACTTTTTATGATGTCGATGACGAAGCATTAACTGAACTCGGAAAAATGAGTGATGCTTATAAACGTAAGATGGACAGAATCAAAAAGAAAAATAATATTAAAAATGAAAGAAGTATGCGACTAGAATACACATGTGACCCTGAATATATAAAAAATAAAAATAAAAGAGTCACAAGAACAAAGAAAAAACTTGGAGTTGTAGCTACCTTCTCTGCATTAACATTATCAACAGTCTTACTATTAGGTTCAGTTTCAAAAGCAAATCAATCTATAGAAGCATATCAAGGAACATCTATTTCTTATGAAGATGATATCTTTGATGATATTAACAAAGATTACAACGAAGAAGTAACGATTGAAAAAGTACCAGAAATTGTAGAAATAGAAGACACGCCTACAATAGAAGAAACTGAAACTATAAATAATGAAGAAGAACAAGAAATAAAAGAAATAAATGTTGATTCTAAAGTAAATCCATTCTACATTGAAACAGAAGATTTAACTTCAAGTAGTAAGTATCAAAATGCTAAAGAAAAGTACTATAGTCTAATTGAAAAATATTCAAAAGAATATGGTCTTGATCCTATGGTGATGCTTGCAATCGCAACGCAAGAACGTGGCGTTCACTCAAATGAAGTTGAAAATGATGGTGGTCTTGGATTATTTCAAGTTCAAGTTGAAGGAAAATGGAATTGGGATAATACAAATATAACAGCATTCAACTACTCTACTAATTCTAAAGAAAAAACAACAATCACAAAAGAAAAAGCATCCATTTTAGAAAACAATATCAAATATGGATGTATGTTATTTCAAAACACTTTAAAAGAACAAAACTACAACATTCCAAGAGCAATACAAAGTTATAATTATGGTTCTACATATATGGATGATGTAATAAACGAATGTGTTAAAGAAACAGGTTACTCAAGAAGTGAATTAAGTGACCCTACTAATCTTATATGGACAAACTATAGAAATGTAATTAAAAACGGAGATGACAAGTACCTAGAAAATGTACTTAGATATCTCCCTAATGATACAGAAATTAATTTCAAGAAACCAAATGGTGAAGTAATAACCATGACATTTGAAAATCTCACATATAGTGAAAATATTACAAGATAAAAGGATTTCAATTTGAAGTCCTTTTTTATAAGATAATTTATAAAAGTATGTTTAAAACTACAGATTAAATAAGAAATCCCCAAATTAAGGGGAAAATTATCATAAGTGGCGTCCATGATTGGAATCGAACCAACGACCTATCGCTTAGGAGGCGATTGCTCTATCCTACTGAGCTACAAGGACACATAT